>NZ_JBIDFG010000005.1:0-149600 GCF_046635625.1 Gilliamella sp. BG1
GAGTTTATCAATCCAACAGAAGCTAAAGAAAGACTACACCAGCAACAACAATCAGACGAAGCGACGGCGATTAAACGCGAATCCGACCACTTGGTGGATTTTTGTAGTTATCTTGATGCGCTTGATTATCCCAATGGTATGTTTATTGGCAATATGGGAATAATGCCCTTTAACCCCCGAAAATATTTATATCATGCTTATATTGAATACATCCGCAATACTGGTTTAAACAATCCTCTATCACTAACGCAATTTGGCACATCGCTTAATTATGCAATGAAAGAAAACGGTAAAGACTACATGCGTAAAAGAGCAAATAAAGGGATGAGGACCAACGTAGAGCTTAATATCAATACTAGTCAAGATTGGCTACCCAAAGCCGAAGAACCAAAACTTAAAGGAGTATAAAAGAAAATGAAATCATTGAAATCACTTGCTGACGCTATAGCGGAAACTTATGTTAATGAAATGATAGCTAAACAAGGTAATACCATATTTACCTTTGTTAATGATGGCGACACTTACACAGGAACTATCACAAAAGAACAATTATCATCGGGGTTAGTTGAACTAGCACTATTTTGTACAGAAAACGGTAGAAAATCTGACCCATTTCATTTTATCGAAGATATGATTAATTTTTATAGTAAACCTTGGCATATAACCGACTGGGGGAATAGAGCTATAAAAATATATACCGAACAATCATTACTACAAACCCCAACGCGCGTTTATCATTAGGAGATTATTATATGGCGACATACTTTCCACGCGACAAAGATTTTACTATTACTTGCAACGTAGAACTAAAAGACTTACTAGAAGCAACTGACAAAGCCAAAAAAGAACTTAAGGAATTAAGTGATAGTGGAGCGAAAGCATCAAAAGGCATAGATAAATTAGAATCCTCAGCAAAAAGCGCAGGAGGAGCACTTGGTAAGCTTACTACTATTGCTAAGGCTGTATCAGCCGCTCTTGTCTCTAGCAAAATTATTTCATACGCTCAAAGCTGGAACGAGCTAGAAGACCGTATACAGAATACAGGTGCTACAGCATCACAAACTAAAGACATTTTAGACCAGCTCCTAGCTACTTCTGACCGAAACGGTCGTACAATTGAAGAATCATCAGAGTTATATATCCGTCTTTCAAATTCAATGGGCGAGCTAGGTTATAGTACACAAAGTACAATATCTTATATTGATACACTATCTAACTTGATGACCATCAATAAAACAAGCGCAATCGGTGCGGAATCAGCTATCAACGCTCTTACCAAAGCGCAGATGAAAGGGAAACTTGCAGGCATTGAAGCAATGTCTGTTTTTAACGCAATGCCTAGCGTATTAGGAACGTTAACTAATTATCTCAAAAAGAATGCAAAATCAACAAAAGAAGCAGAGAAAATAACTGAACAGTATGTAAGACAGCTAGCAACTGATGGCAAGTTATCTATGTCGGAATTTACCGATGCTATGATAGCCGCACAAGAAGAAACTGCTGCGCTTGCTGATAATATGCGCAACACAGTAACCGATGGTATTAACCGTGTTACCAATAATCTTAAAAAGTACCTTGGCGAGCTTAATAACTCAACGGGAGCAACCAAGGTCTTAGTTGATTCGCTTATTTTGATGTCTCAGCATGTTGATATTTTAATGACGGGCGTGGGTGCTTTAGCGGCTATTTATGCGGGTAAATATATCACATCGCTAGCTAGCGTGACTAAACAGAGCGCCGAACAAACAATTGCAAATATTCGACAAGCACAAGCTGAAAAAGTTTTGATTCAAGCCGAAATAGAGCGAATTAGCGAGAACATCAGAGCGTTAGAAGTTCAGAAGCAGAATATTATTCTAGCTCAAACGCATTGTAATAGCTTACGCGCCCAAACATCATTAAATAAACAGCTTATCGCGGTTGAGGCCCAGTTAGCTACAGCAACAAACAAACATGCAGTAGCGCAAACACAGCTAAACACAGCAATAAAAACGACTTCTTTAGCCGCCAATGGTCTAAGGTCTGCTATGGCTTTGTTAGGTGGTCCTGCTGGTGCTGCTATGTTGGCGGCTATGTCGCTGTACCATTTCTATGAAAAGGCAAAAAATGCAAAAGAAGAAGCTGTTGGTTTAACTGGAAAAGTGAAAGCACTTTCTGAACAGCTTAATTCTTTCGCTGATGAAAAATTAGTTGTTATTAAAGATGAAGCAGTCAAAGATATAAAAAATGCACAAGAGCAGTTGAAGTTATTGCGCGTCCAAATGAAGTCAACACAAGATCTTTTGGATAAGAAAACTCTTGTTCCTCCATCTGAAAAACAAATAAATGAAGCTCTTGTCACTAGAAATAAACAGCGTGAACAAGAAAAAGAAATTCTTGACGGAATATTGGCAGCCCAAAAACAAATAGCAGAAGTTGAAGACATACTAGCTTCCCGTATAGGACCAAAGCTTGTAAATAATGGTAAGGAATTAGCAAAAAACTGGGATGACGCATCAAAATCAGAAATTGATAAAAAGCTTGCGAGCATATCCAAAGAGCTTGAAATTGCTAAGTTGAAAGCCAAAGAAAATAGTGAAGCGGCATTTGTCTTGGACGGGCTTTATTCGGCGTTGGGTGATAGAGCTAATGAGTATAGGGAAGACTTAGTAGCGCTGGCACTTGGTCAAACCAACTTTACTAAGTTAACAAATGACCAAGCGGTTGCTTTACAGCCGTTGATAGCACAATTAAGAGTGTTGTCAGCGGAAAACAATAAAATTAAGGCAAGCAATAAAAAAGGCACAACAAAATCATACGCCGAAGAAGTCAAAGAGCTTAGTGATAAATTGGAAGTTGCTAAGTTAGAAGCGCAAGGACTTACTGTTGAGGCTGAGCTGTTATCTATCACACAAAAAATGGGTAGCAAAGTTACAGCACAACAAACGGCAGAACTTAGAAAGCTAATCGAAGCATCACAAGTTTATAAGGAACTTGGTTCATTAAAAAGCCCAATCGAAGCTGAAAATGACAACTACAAAAAATCTAAGGATTCCTTGGATAAATTACAAAAGCTAGGTGAAATAAAAACTCAAGAAGAATACAACGCTAAGCTTGAACAACTTGAGCGACAACATCAGATAAACATGGCTAAAATTAAGTCTGAGGCTGTTGTATCTAAAGTTGACGACGCTGTAGCACAAGTTGACCCAGTCCAAGCTTTGGCTAATGAAAATGCTAGAAAACTCGCTTTGATTCAAGAATTCGAAAATCAGAAATGGATTACAGAAGAAAACGCCATTGCTTTACGTGAAGCCGCCAATCATCAGTACGAACAGAACCGAATTAACGCACAATGGGAAATATGGCGAAATCAGAGCAATGCTAACGAGCTTTTAGCATCATCTCTTGAGGGATTAGCGAGCAGTGCGACAAGTACAATTTCAGGCTTAGCATCTGGCACAATGACGGCGACACAAGCAATGCAAAACTTTGCTAATGTGATTTTGAACGAAGCAATCGGCTCACTTGTTCAAATGGGTATGCAATACGTCAAGAACGCAATTGTAGCAAAAACGACATCAGCAGCAACGACAGCAGCTCAAGTAGCGGAAGCTCAGGCGTTAGCTTTAGCATATGAACCGGCGGCAATGAACGCATCTATTGCCACACAAGGCGCAGCAGCAGCGATGGGCGCAGAGGCATACGCAACAGCTATTGGCTCAATGAAAGCTTTGGGTATAGCTTACGGCGGAGGACGCTTACGAGGCGGTGGCGTTGATGTTGGGAAAGCTTATAGAGTAAATGAAAGTGGAGAACCTGAATTGTTTGTTGCGCACGGAAAACAGTACATGATACCGAACAAAAACGGGGAAGTTATTCCATCCAATAAGTTATCCCGAGGCTCAGCAGGCAGAACAATCATAAATAATATTACGCAAAACATCTCTTTTGGTGACGGGCAAGACAATAAAGAAGCAGCTAACGAGACAGCTAGAATGCTGAAACAAGCGCTCAGAAGTGTAATTCAAGAAGAACAAAGACCTGGAGGGCTACTAAATCGTCGTTGATTTTATAGGCGAATTTTCATACCATTAATTAAAATTTTAAAAGAGTTGATGGTATGAAAAGAATCTTGATAATTAGTTTAGTTAGTCTTGCTTTATTTGGTTGCGGTGAAGATAAGATTACAAAAGAGTATCTTGTAGGTGATTGGCGCTGTATAGATAACCAGTATCAAAAACACAATGTCGGAGCTAATGAAGACTTGGGTGATCCTGTGTCATCTTTGGAGGATCTAAGGACATTTAGAATAATTAATAATGAATTATACCAAATAAACAAAGAGACAGAAAATACTCTTATTGATTTAAGTAAAATTGACTCAACTGAAGATGAAATATCTGATGCTTATAAAACTCATATTGTGAATACTATAAAGGCAATTGATAAAGACACATTTAAATACATAACAACAATAGATATTAAAAATATAGATAATGACACTAACATTATTAACCTTAGAACTAAATTAGAAGGGATTTGCACAAGAATAAAATAACCTACATTAACCACTGGTGACTAAGAATGGCAATAAAAGTAAAAGGTGTTAGAGGATGCATAAAAGGTTTAGATAACACCGTAAACAACATAATCAAAAATAAAGCAGTTAAAGCGATGCATGCTTCAATAATTGTTGGAGCTAACCAAGCAGCGCTTTACACCCCAATCGACACATCTAACTTAGTTAATTCGCAGTATAGAGAAGTAGTCGTAAATGGTACCCGTATAACTGGGCGAGTTGGCTATACTGCCGCTTATGCCGCGTATGTTGCTGACCCAAACCATCCCATGAAGTTTAAGCGCTCTAACGCTAAAAAGGACTTTTTAAATAAAGGCTTTGAAGATGTTGAAGACCAAATAGTAAACATCTTTAAAAAAGAGCTATTCAGCTAAATTGTAGTGTACACTTGCACACAAATTCTGACAAAGATTGGATACCAAAAGCTGAAGAACTAGCTCGTAGCTCAAATTGAGCCACTAAAATAAGACCGCCCTAATTGGCGGTTTTTTATTGAGTGAATACCTAAAGTGTACACTTGTGAATAGTAAATCATTAAGTGTTCACCGCTCAAACCCTTTTATAATAAGGCTTCAAGCAAGTAGTGAACACCGTGAACACTTTTTTATAAAATTTTATTTTTATGGGGGGGGGAGGTATAAAAAATCTAAAACATAATTAACGGATACCGCTCACCTAGATAAATTTTTACACCGTCAAAATTCTAAAACCAATTTTTTTTTAACCTTTCAATTCGGCAAGATTAAAATACCTAATATTGGGGTCACTTTTTGTTTTAGGTATACGTTTAGGTATACGATTCGATTTTTAAAAGTTAATCTTCCAGTATTTTCAGTGTGTTTATCTATATGATTCTGTTTCCCTTGGCCCAATCAATATTCTGCAAGATTCTTTAAAACCCACTTAAAGTATATAAAATTCTCGAAGTATTTGTTAGCAGATGCATGACCAAAATTTTTAGTTATATTATTGTGTTATTCAGTGGTTATCAATGAAAAACGAAATTGATTTAATAAATAAAAAAAATCAATTAATTATTGAATATCTCCAAATATTAAACTCAATTCTATTAAAAGTGCACAATCAATTTTGTATATATAAATATAGTGCAATGATGACATCTACTAAGTGATACTTTTGTGCATAATCTAATAGTGATAGGATATAAAAAGTTAAATAAACAAAAGGTATAAAATCGTGACTTATAAACCTACCCAAGCGCCAAACAAATGTGAGAATATGAACCACATTCGTGCCGAAATAGATCAGATTGACCATTCCATAATTAAATTGCTTGCTACACGCTTTGAATACGTCAAAGCTGCCAGTAAGTTCAAGAAAAATACCACTGACGTACAAGCCAAAGAACGTTTTGACAGTATGCTAGAGCAACGAAAACAATGGTCGAATGAATTAGGACTTAATGGCGAAATCATCAAAGATCTATATGCAAATCTAGTACGATATTTTATCGATGAAGAATTGAAATATTTCAAAAACAAAGAAAATAAAAACAGAGATTTCATTAAAAATATTTAGATAAGATATTGATTTTATGTTATCTTTAAAGATATGAATGATCTCATAAGAAGTAGGTGACATGGCTTATGCAACTAAACAGCAGTTATTAGATGAAATAAACAAAACGGCCAAGCTATTTATTGATGAGTTTATAGTTTTATCTGAATCACAAAAAGACTCTTTGGTAGAGGGCGTTGATCGTACTCCTGCACAAATGATTGCTTATCAACTCGGTTGGCTTAATTTGGTGAAATCTTGGGATGATGATGAGCTTGCTGGTCAAACACCTGAATTACCGGCCCCTGGATACAAATGGAATCAATTGGGTAATTTGTATCGGCAATTTTATAAAACATATCAATACCTATCATTACAGGCATTAATTCAAGCATTTAATCAGCAAATCACCATTTGGAATGATTGGATTCAATCTTTGAACGAAGACACTTTGTTTATAAAAGATAGCCGTAATTGGACTAAACCTTATCCTGAATCTTGGACTGTTGCTCGATTTATCCATATCAATTCTGTGGCGCCTTTTAAATCGTTTAGAGCAAAAATAAGAAAGTGGAAAAAGCTAAATGCATCAGTTTAAAATTATATTCAATATAATGTAAGGAGAATAATATGGCCTTTACAGAAACAGAACGACAGCAGTTGATGGAGCTTAAATTTGTGGGTACCAAAATTATTGAAAGGCTTGAAGATATGAAGTTCGATTCTTTCGATAAATTGCGTAATGCTAGTTTAGATGAAATCCTTAACGAAGGTGCATTATTAACAGGTTCAACTTGTTGGAAAAACAGTCATCAAGCAAGAACGGCAATAAGTAATATTTTGAGTTTAGTCAACAATACGTAATATCCCTTTTTATGAGCAACGAGTACATCCAACTTTTCAATTGAATAATGATAGTCAATTTTTTGATTTTTAATCTATTTTCAAGATATTTATACTGAAACGTATAGTTACCTGAAACTTTTTTACAAAAATTGTAAGGTTTTGCCGACAATGTCGGCAAAGCAGGAATTAAGCAAAGCCTTTCAAACCAACTACATGCACATGTTCTTGGTTATTAATAACTTTACGTACTAGTTTATAGGTTGTTCCTTTTTCAGGACTGATGTTTTCTGGAGCAGCAATGATTAATTGCATTTCTAATCGTTCACAAAGTTCAAATAGTGTTGCAATTGATTTGGCATCTAGTCGAGCTGCTTCATCTAAGAATAGTAGACGACATGGCAAAATATCTTTATTCCGAAGTCGCTTGGATTCTTCTTCCCAACTTTGAATCACCATAAGTAAAATTGACATACCTGTACCAATTGCCTCACCCGTCGATAATGCACCGCTTTCAGCACGTAACCAACCATCTGCACCTCGATTCACCTCAACATCCATTTCAAGATAATTTCGATAATCTAGCAGTTCTTCACCAATATTTTGAGCAGTTCGTTGTCCCATATCAATATGTGGATTTAAACGTTGATAGAGTTTAGCTAACGCTTCCGAGAAGGTAATACGATTATTACTAAATAGATCTTGATGTTCATTTTGCTCATCGGCAAGTGCAGCTAAAAGAGTTGAATGAGCTTCGCGAACATTGACATTTAAACGCACGCCATTAACTTGACCAAATGCCACTGCTTGTAATCCTTGGTTAAGCATACGAATACGATTTTGTTCGCGCTGTATGGTCTTACGAATAATATTCGATACACTCTTCGAGCTAATTGCCAGTTGCTGTTCACGCGAAGTGAGTTCTTCTGTTAAGCGTGACAATTCAATTTCCATCTGTTCAATGGCTTCAATTGGATCGTCAGTTTTAACAATATCTTGGCGAATTCGTTCACGCAAATGTGCGTAAACAGCGATATAGAATTGGATTTTACGTTCTGGGCGTTTTGGATCTTCTGATAGTCTTAATACATCCCGTAAATGTTCATTGTCATTAACAGCTAAACGTAAGGAACCTAATGCTTTATCTGACATTGAGCGCAATTCATCCGCACTTAAATAGGCAAGTTCACGTCGATGTAAACGCCGTTCAACACTATTTTCTTTAACAAGCCTTAAGACTAAACACCAACCCGCTTTGGCTTGCACTACTTGTTCGCGTAGTTGCTTATAATCTCGCAGTGTTTGAGTTAGTCGTTTTTGCAATTGTGTCATTTCGCTTTCGCACATAATGAGTTGCTTTTCAAGCGATGTACAATGTTGACGATTATTATTTAATTTTTGATGGATTTCATCACGACGTAATCGAGCACGTTCTTCAGTGATCGCATCGGCTTTTACCCCAATTTGTTCAATTTCTTTTTGTAGCTCATGCAACATATCGCGCTTAGTTTCAAATGCACTTTTAAGCGAAGCTAGCGTTTGGTTATATTGATTGTATTTGTCTTGATACTGTTGCATCTGACTGCGCGCTTCAGTTCTTTGAACTTCGACGACTTCTAAGCGAGAACGTAATTTTTCATTTAAATCACTATTTTCATTTAGCATACCTGCCGAGTCTTCATAGCTAAAGTGTGCACGACGTTGCATTACTTCAGTTAAGGCAAAAACTTGTTGGCGGATAGTCTGTTGTTGTGCTTTAACTGTATTGTATTGTTCTCGTAAAGCCTCATTTTGTTCAGGATCACTTTGTAAAACAGCTAAAATTGGTTCAAGCTCAGAAACTGTATTACGATTACGGCTAACATATTGCGCAGATTCTTGTGCTTGTGCAACTTGTTCACGTAAATCGTCAACCCTATCGGCCAGATCATCATCAGCCAATAAATGCATTTGCGCAACCAAGCGATTTATGGTTGCTAATTGTTCTTTGCAATTAGTAACTTTTTGCTGATTTTGTTTATCAATACTTTCCTGAGACGATAATTGTCGTTCAATTTCAGTGCGTCTTGTCGTTAATTTTTGCGCTTCAGCTTCAGGATCGATATCAAAAGCAACTCCTAAATGTTGACCAATAAATTGCCCAACATTTTGTTCAATTCGTTGTAATTTTTGTAAATCAAATGAGATAGTTGCATAGCGTTCATGTAATTCATCACGTTCGGCAGATAATTTTTCAAGGTGAATCTCACGAGCAGCACGACCAAATAGTGGTACTTTAGGGAAGCTTGAGAATCGCCATTGACGATCACCCGTTTTGACAAGTACCGCTTTATTCATCTCCTCACAATCAAAAACACTATCATCAAATGATGAAGGATCACCTTCGATAAAATAGATATCTTCAGGGTAATCTTCATCACTTGCGGTAAGGTTTTCTAATTGCTGTTTAACTAATGATAAATCTGGTACAACAATAGCTTGTCTTGATGGACCATATAATGCAGAAAAGTAAGGTGCATCATCAATTGTTACATCTTCATAAATTTCAGAAAGTAATACACCATTAAATCGTTCTGCTAACGAAGACAAACGTCCATCATCGACACCACTAGGTTGATTTAGTTGCTCAATTTGAACATCTAATTGGTTGCGTCTAAAACTAATTTGGTCTCGCTCAGTAACAAGTATTCGCTCTTTTTCTAGCAGTTTTTGCATATGTTGAGTGACATCTTGACTGTTATTAAAATGTTCGCTAGTTTGTTCTTGTAAAGCGATTAATGCATCTTGTGCTTTCAACCATAATGGAGCTTTTTGACGATAATCAGCTATTTTTGATTGAATTTGTTCAAGCTCTTGCCTAAATTCGATACGTTTTTCGCTAGATTCATTAGCTCGTTCGGCTGTTTCGTCTAATTGCAATTCAATTTCTTGTTTTAAATCATCTAGTTCATCGTAATTAACTTGGCGTTCAATACGTTTACAAAATTGTGTTAATAACGATTCTGCTTCTTTTTGTTCAAAAAATCGTTGTTCTAGCTCATCTAGTTGTAGCTGTAAATGCTCGGCTTGTTCTGCTTGGTAACATTGTGATGGCCATTGTCTTAATGCTTCTTTAGCTGCCGCAAAAGCGTCACTTCGGGTAACATCGCCGACTAATTTAATCACTAATTGATAAGCACGGTCAAACTGATTAATTGCCGCATCAGATACACTTAATTTTTGCTCAAGTTCAAGAACTTGTTCCGTGATCTCTTTTTGCTTTTCTTCAAACAATTCATAGTGATTTTCAATATTACTAATACCTAATTTTTGTAACTGGCATAATGACTGAGCATTTTTTAACGCCTGTAAGGCCTGTTGGTATTGAATTGCACGTGTTTGTTGAACATCAAGAGCCTGTTGATAATCAGCTAATTGAGTCTTGATTTCGTCAACTTCTTGTTCTGTTTGTTCTACTTGCTCACGATAGTTTTGGTACTGTTCATTCGCTTCAAGTACCACTTCGTTTTGTTCTTCTAACTTTAAGTTTAAATCATCTAAATCTGCTTGATAACGATCGATTTTTTCCTGTTGACGTAATGCAGTTTGCGCTAAATTGAGGTGATCATTAGCTGCCTGTAAGTCGGTTTCCAAATCATTTTGCGCATTTTGATATTCTTTAAGTTCTTTTGCCATTTCAACTTGGCGGTATTGATTGCTTATAAGCAGCTCTTGCGTTTTAAACATGTCACGACGCAGGCCAAGTACTGATTCTATATGAACTCGGCGTTCATTATTATGGCGCATATAATCAGCTGCCACATAATTAGTTGACTCAGTAATTAAGTGTTTAAATAAGTCACGATCTGATTGAGTTACTCGAATAGCTTCTAACGTCATCCGATTCTCGCGTAATGCGGCTTCCATATCTTGGAAAGCTTTTCGCACACCACTATTTTCTGGTAATAAATAATCACGTAGAGAACGAGTAATAGCACTTGAGATACCACCATAAAGTGAGGCCTCAATCAAACGGTAATATTTACTTCTATCGGATGGAGAGCGCAAGCGTTTCGGTAAAATACCAAAATCAAACATAACCGAATGATAATCAGTAATTGAGTTAAATTGTTTAAAGATAATGCCTTCCATTGATTCGGCTTTATCTTTTAACTCTGGTAACGATAAAATTCGCGCTTGTTTATCATTTAAACGCTCCGTAACCAACTCTGTTGGGCTTACACTGATAGATAATCCTTGCAATAAAAAAGGCTTGATATCGACTTTTTTGTCTCGCCCTGCTACTTGTTGCAAACGTACACCACAAATAATTCTTTGATTCCGTGAGTTAATTACGTCCAACATAGAATAACAGACGCCTGGTTTTAATTTACCATGCAAGCCTTTATCTCGTGAGCCTGATGTGGCTCCAGCTTCGGTTGTATTTCTAAAGTGTAATAAAGTTAAGTCAGGTATTAATGCAGTTACAAATGCCGCCATGGTAGTTGATTTACCAGCACCATTACCACCAGATAATGTCGTAACTAATTGGTCAAGCTCAAAAGTTCGTGCAAAAAAACCATTCCAGTTAATTAGCGTTAATGAGTGAAATTTACCGTGTCCAATCATGATTATTCAGTCTCCTCATTAACATCTTCATCTTGTTCTTCATTATTATCATCTAAAATAAGTGCTGATTCGATTTTAATTGCTTCGCCATCTCGAATTAGGCGTAATTGCGCTTCTTGTGCGTCATCACTACTTCGTACATCCGCACCAAAACGGAAAATTGATTCGTTAATGCGAAAACGGCTACTGTCATTACCAACAATAAAAAAAATCATGCCTAGCCGGCGTAGGCGATTTAACGCTGTTTTCACTTTATCAAATAGTTTTTGGCGATCTAAATCTGAACCTGTTGAACGTTGGTTTACTAATTTGAGTAACTTACTTTCATCTGATAATGAAACCAGTTCATCAAACAATTCTTGTAAGGTAAAAATCCCCTCATGCGCTAATCTCTCGGGACTTAAATACAAATAACAAAGTACTTTGCCAACAAGCATATCAAGCTCCGATAATACTGAACGAGGTATTAATGTTGTTGAGCGAGGACGAAGATAGAAAAATCCTTCAGGTGCACGGATTAGCTCAACATTATAACGTTGATAAAATTGTTCAAGCTCAAGTTGGAAATCCATTAGAAAAGCATGATGATCAAGTTCATCAATACCAATATGACGGCCAGAGCGTAATAAACTATCCAGTTCTGGAAAGATCGGATTAGCAATTGCTTGGGCCAACTTAACGGGCATATATTTATCAATAGAAGCCTGAGAACTAGCGACTATGCGCCCCATAACTTCATCAAGATGATGTGCAGTTTGTTGTGTTTCGAAATCGTTAGTATCTGTTGATGACATGTGCTTGTACCTTAGCTCCATAATCGTTAATAGGTTTCCATTCGGCAGGAATTCCAAGCCAATCATCTTCAGCAATACCGAGACGAATGGCTTGATCAATAAATAATCTTGCTATATCAAAATGTTGTTCGCGCGGGAACTGAGCCAAATAGCTATGAATGGTAGCGCCCATATCAAGTGGTTTATTTTCTTGCTTAAATACCATTAAATTTTGTTCAATATGAGCAATAATATGTTCTTGAATCTCTTCAATCATTTCAAATTCAAGTTCCGACGGTAATTCCCCAGTTACTTCAGCATCATGTAAAGCCAATTCTTCATCACGCATATCTAGTAAGCGATCGGCATTAGCAAAAGTGAGTGACCAAGGCAAATCAAAGTATCCTTGAATCGATTTTCGTAAGCGTTGTGAAAACACACGATTTTTATCTAAATCAATAGCAGTGCGAATAAATTTATGAACATGGCGATCATAACCGATCCAAAGGTCAATCGCTTTTTGCCCCCAACCAATAATGCGATCTAGTTTACCTTGCAGATCCATAACTACATTGTTGATTTTATCGAGTTCTGGATTATCAAGCGTCGCATCTTGTATTAAAAGTAAACTGGCTTGTAATTTATCACCTGCAGCAGCCAAAGTATCTTGTAACTCCCGCAATGTTTGTGATGTTTCAGTCAGCAACCCTTCACAACTGCTAATTGCTGCTTGCCAATCTTGACTTAATAGGGCAGAAATATTTTGTTTAACATCAGCTTGTTGTTCATCCATCACTCGTTGTGTGATATCGATACTATCAAAAATTTCAGCGACTGAATATTTTAATGGAGCAAAGACATTTCGATGCCAATGTAAATCATCACCACCTTCGATGGCTGCATCTGCAGCTCGTTTTAACTCTTGCGCAACAATAGATAACTGAATGGATAAACGCAGCGTTGAGAATTCACGTTGGCGAATATAATAATCAGAAATACCTATACCTAACGGAGTTAAACGATAAATCGAGAAACCGTCTGTCATTTCACTTGCAAAACGTGTGATTAAGCGTTGGCGTACCAAATCATTGATAGCATTATTGGCTCGCAATGTAATAGTGTCTTCACTCTGCTCGAAAATTTGTGAAACATGCCTAAAAGCATCAATTAATTCAGATTCCGTCATTTCACCGTCAAAACGTTCGCTATTTAATACGGCAATAGCTAATAAAAAAGCTAACCTTTCCACAGGCAAAGCGATCGAAAAATCATTCTTTTTTGCCCAAGAGACCAGTTCTGGCACTGATTGGGAAAAATCAATCATAAAAAATCCTTAATTCAAGGAGAACAAAATCGAATCATGCCTTAAAGTTTACACTTCAAGGTAGACACAAAAATAACGCCAATTATATAACAATATAGAGTAAATTTGTAATGGAATTCAATGAAAGCATTAAAACTGTTTTATTTAAATTATAGCTATTTCGATATAGCCTTATAATAATATTAATTAATAAATATTACTCAGATAATTTAAAAATCTTATTTCTTGAATAAAAAATAGATTCCCTACTCGCACATAACCCTATTTATGCTAAAATCAACTTACATACAATAAACTAACATAAGGACGTAACGAAATGCATATCGGTATACCTAAAGAACGGTTAGCCAATGAAGCTAGAGTTGCAGCAACTCCTTTGACTGTTGGACAACTGTTAAAACTGGGCTTTACAGTTTCCGTAGAACAAGGCGCTGGACATGCAGCTCATTATGAAGACCAAGCTTTTATTGATGCTGGAGCCACAATTCAAAACACACAAGATGTTTGGCAAAATGATTTAATTTTGAAGTTTCATGCGCCAAGCGATGATGAAATTTCTTTAATGAAAGAGGGTTCAACCCTTATTAGTTATATTTATCCAGCTCAACATAAAGAGCTATTAGAAAAATTAGCCACCAAAAATATTACTGTAATGGCTATGGATTGTGTACCACGTATTTCACGTGCACAATCTCTAGATGCATTAAGCTCAATGTCTAATATTGCTGGTTATCGTTCAGTTATTGAAGCAGCAAATCAATTTGGTCGATTCTTTACAGGGCAAGTTACTGCTGCTGGTAAAGTACCGCCAGCTAAAATATTAGTTATTGGAGCAGGTGTTGCAGGCCTTGCAGCCATTGGCGCAGCGGTGAGTCTGGGGGCAATTGTTCGTGCTTTTGACACCCGCCCTGAAGTTGCCGAACAAATTAATAGCATGGGAGCTGACTTTTTAGAGTTAGATTTTGAAGAAGAAGCAGGTTCTGGTGACGGTTATGCTAAACAAATGTCAGCGGCCTTTATTGAAGCTGAAATGGCACTGTTTGCAGAGCAAGCCAAAGATGTTGATATCATCATAACAACTGCACTAATTCCAGGTAAACCAGCTCCAAAACTCATTTCGAAAGAAATGGTTGAATCAATGAAACCGGGTAGTGTTATTGTTGATTTGGCTGCGTTAACTGGTGGTAACTGTGAATTAACTAAACCAGGTGAAATTTTCGAAACAGATAACAATGTTAAAATTGTTGGTTATACTGATTTAGCTAATCGTATGCCAGCACAAGCATCACAGCTTTATGGTACTAACATTGTTAACCTATTAAAACTGCTTGCTAAAGAAAAAGACGGTAATATTGATATCAATTTTGAAGATGTTGTAATTCGTGGTGTAACTGTGGTTAAAGATAAAGAAATCACTTGGCCAGCACCACCGATTCAAGTATCTGCTCAACCTCAGAAAAAAGCAGCAGAGCCAATTGTTAAACCAGAACCAAAGCCAATGGATCCTCGCAAAAAATATGGTATTTTAGCTTTAGTTCTCATTGCTTTCTTCTGGCTTGCAAACTCCGTTCCTGAAAGCTTTTTAGGGCATTTTACTGTATTTGCATTATCTTGCGTTGTTGGTTACTACGTTGTATGGAATGTTACACATTCTTTGCATACACCACTAATGTCGGTAACTAATGCAATTTCTGGAATTATATTGGTCGGAGCAATATTACAAGTCAGTGATGATAATGGCTTAACTACGGCAATTGCTTTTGTTGCTATTTTGATTGCTAGTATCAATATTTTTGGTGGATTCTTTGTTACTCAAAGAATGCTGAAAATGTTCCAACGTGGCAAGTAAAGGAGAGCATACATTATGAGTAATGGAATCATTCAAGCAGCCTATGTTATTGCTGCATTACTTTTTATCTTTAGTTTACGAGGTCTTTCCAACCAAGAATCTGCCAAATCTGGTAATATTTACGGTATGATTGGTATGGTAATCGCACTTATTGCAGCAGTTGCAAGTATTAAAGGCGGATTACACTGGATAGTTATTGCAATGATTATTGGTGCTGTAATTGGTTTATATTTGGCTAAAAAAGTTGAAATGACTCAAATGCCAGAGCTTGTTGCACTACTTCATAGCTTTGTTGGAATGGCTGCTGTTCTAGTTGGCTTAAACAGTTATTTAGAACCACACATTCAAAATTTTCAAGGTGGTGAGTTAACTGTACATTTAGTAGAGATTTTTGTTGGTGTCTTTATCGGCGCAGTAACCTTCTCCGGCTCTGTTGTCGCATTTGGTAAATTAAATGGACGCATTAGCTCAAAACCATTATCAATTCCAAATAAACATTATTGGAATCTAGCAGCAATTGTTGTTTCTATCATTTTAATGTTTACTTTTGTTGAAGTAAAAAGTGGCGCTGGTGCAACAATTAGTTTGTTGATCATGGCAATTATTGCATTCGTGTTTGGTTTCCATCTTGTTGCTTCAATTGGTGGTGCTGACATGCCTGTTGTTATTTCAATGCTAAATTCTTATTCAGGTTGGGCAGCAGCAGCAGCAGGCTTTATGTTAGGCAATGATCTATTAATTGTAACAGGCGCATTAGTTGGTTCATCAGGCGCAATTCTTTCATATATTATGTGTAAAGCGATGAACCGCTCATTTATTAGTGTTATTGCTGGCGGTTTCGGTAGCGATGGTAGCGCAGCTAGTTCATCGGATGAAGAACAAGGTGAATACCGTGAAATGCAACCAGCTGAAGTTGCACAAACTTTAAAAGAAGCTCGCTCAGTTATTATTGTCCCTGGGTATGGTATGGCAGTTGCTCAAGCTCAAGGTGCAGTAAGTAATATTACTGAAAGACTACGTGGTATGGGTATAGAAGTTCGTTTTGGTATTCACCCAGTAGCAGGACGTTTACCTGGGCATATGAATGTATTATTAGCCGAAGCAAAAGTCCCTTATGATATTGTATTAGAAATGGATGAAATCAACGATGACTTCCCTGATACTGATGTGGTTTGGGTAATTGGAGCTAACGATACAGTCAACCCAGCGGCAGAAGAAGATCCAAATAGCCCAATAGCAGGCATGCCTGTTCTTGAAGTTTGGAAAGCAAAAACGGTTGTTATTTCTAAACGCTCAATGAATACTGGTTATGCAGGTGTACAAAATCCACTATTCTTTAAAGAAAATAGCTATATGCTATTTGGTGATGCTAAAGACAGTGTTGAAAAAGTACTACAAAACCTTTAAGTATCACTAAAAGTATTACTGCGGCTTTTGCCGCAGTATATTTCTAAAATAGGCACTTAATTTAAATTCACCTTAGCTAAAAAATCGATTATTTGATCCGTTATTTCACGGTGTATCTCTGTCCTTGTGCGATTCCCACCATCTTTACAAATGATTGCTTCTCCTTTAGCCTCTTGCTCTAAAATATCTATAGCATCTGATTTACAAATTTGCATGAAACTAAAATGCGTTGCATCAGGGATAACAATATAAGTTGATAATGATTTTGAAAGAAACTGTTGTAAATAACCAGATTCTAGTTCTACATTCATATCACCAACATCAATACCAGCGCCAATGATTAAAGAAGGAAAAGCAATATTTTTCAAACTATCTGCAGTAAATCCTCTAACTAATCCAGCATCTAAAGAAATAAATGACTTTATTCTCTGATCTGACATGTTTTTATTTAATTGTGGGTTATCCAGTCCAAGTTCATTTACTAACTGGCAAGCTTTTAAATGTGAATGTATAGTGCAATCTTGTTTAAAAAGATCTGTATCAAACCTTGCTCCAGCAAGTGCAGCTACTGTCCAACCGCCAAGGGAATGTCCAATAGATGAAATTTTATTCATATCAATATAGTTTGCCAAAAACTCATCTATTTGTAACGCATCAATAGTTTTACTTAGATCTTGAGGACGTAACCACAATTTAGTAGATTGAGTAATATCTTTATTAAAATAAGTAGTTCCCGGATGATTTGGTGCAGCAACAATATATCCCCTATCTGCCAGTTCATAAGCAAGCCAATTTAAACTTTGCCAACTTCCTCCATAACCATGCGAAATAACAATCAAAGGATGTTTACGATAATTTGAAATAGATGCTGCATTAGGAATGACTTTAGAACCGTAAAAAACGGCATTATCGCCAATAGCTACTGCTCTTTGTTGAGCATCTGTCGGATACCATATTGCAATATTTAAAGGTCTACTGTCTTCTTTGCTATAATAGATTTCCTTAAATCCCACATTTGAATAAGCATAGTTGAAAAAGGGAAAGGACAAAATAAGCGAATAAAGCAAAAAGTATAGTTTAGTCATGAAATTAATTTCTATTTAACAATGTTTCTCTTTTTTTTTTAATGCTACAGTATGAATAACAAAAACACAATAAATAGTAATAGTAAAAATCAGTAATTAGTAGATATTCTTATTGAAAATAATTAATTGCTAAACAGCATGAAACTTTAATATTACAACCAAATTAGGGTTTTGAGATGAGGCATATCGATTAATGACTATCTTTTTTGATTTGTTCTTTATGGTATAGATAATAAGCTCCACGAGATACCATTCGTAGTTGAAAAATGAGATCTTCAATTAATTTTTCACGCTGCACCAAATCAAAATCAATCGCTTCTGCACCAGCATTAAATGCAATAGTGACCATCGCTTCTGCTTGAGCTTCATTATAATGGTGAGGCATTTGGTTAGCATTATCAAGATAATCCACAAGTTCGACAATAAAGTGTTGAATTTCACGGGCAATAGCAGATCGAAAAGCGGCTGACGTCCCCGCTTTTTCACGAAGAAGTAATAAAAATACCTTCGGATTCTTATCAATAAATTCAATAAATGTGGTCACCGATGTCCGTAATACACTACCACCTTTTTCAATACGCTTACGTGCTTGTCGCAATAATTGACGAAGCGTTAAACCGCTTTCATCAACCATGGCTAAACCCAACTCATCCATATCACGAAAATGACGATAAAATGAAGTAGCAGCGATTCCAGCTTCACGCGCTACTTCTCGCAAACTTAAACTTGTAAAACCTTGCTCAGCATTAAGTTGATTAAATGCTGTTTCAATTAAAGTACGGCGAGTTCTTTCTTTTTGTTGAGCACGAACACCACCGGTCTTGATATTTTTCATTTGATAGCTCAGTTATAATATTTTCGATTTACTACCTATCTCTAAATTGATTTGTTTAATAATCGTTCTTTCTCAGCAAATACTTTGGGCATATGCTCTCGGATTGTTTTAGCTATTGTTTCATAACGGGAACGTAATGGTGAACCAGGACGATAAATAAGAGCAATGCTGCGTACAGGTACAGGATCAGTACAAGGAATATAGCAAATATTATCACGAATTCGCTCGTTAGGTATAGCAAGTTCAGGAAATAAAGTAATACCGCGACTAGCAGAAATCATACTCCGAAGCGTTTCAAGACTAGTAGCTTTAAATTGTTTATCTTCATCAACTCCAACTTGAAAACAGTATCCCATTGCATGATCTCGTAAACAGTGACCATCTTCTAACATTAAGAATTTTTTACCTTTTAAGCTAGAAAGTTTAACTGTATTTTTGCTAGCTAATTCATCAGTAGCAGGAACAGTTAAAAACATGGGTTCATCAAATAAAGGTAGTTCAATAAATTGTGATGTTTCTTTGACTTGTGCAATGATTGCGCAATCAAGCTTGCCGCTTTCGAGTTGAGCAACAATATTGGCGGTTTGTGCTTCGTGCAAGTAAAGTTCCAACTGAGGAAAAAAGTCATGTAAAACTGTAATGACATGAGGTAAAAGATAAGGTGCTATAGTAGGGATCAGGCCTACATGCATTGGTCCAGACATTTCTTCGCCTTGACGGCTAGCCATTTCTTTTAAAATTTGGATATTACGCAAAATCTCTTTGGCTTGTTCAACTAGCATCATACCAGTTTGAGTAAATAGTACTTTGCGACTTGTGCGCTCTAATAACATTACGCCTAATTCATCTTCTAATTTTCTAATTTGACCACTGAGAGTTGGTTGACTCACATTGCAAGCATCAGCAGCTTTACGGAAATGGCGAAATTCAGCTAACGAAACAAAATATTCCAAATCACGAATGTTCATAATGTCCCCAATAGGTTATCAGTTAATGGTATATACTCAAATAACTTCTATTATGTAATAGTTATAACAAATAACATCAAAAGCGCTTTATAATTTATCAAATTATAAAGCGTTATTAATTATATTTTGTGATACAAATAAGTAAAAAGAAGTTCTGAGTACAGTTTTATTCCATCTTAATTAGCTAATTAAATACACTAATCAGAGTAAAACAAAGTTTATTTTTTTTATTAGATGTTGTTAATATTACTATACGAGACACTATTGTTGATAATTATGTTTAAAAAATCAAATAGAATATTTAAGTCATCTAAAAAAATACAATTTTATTGAACGAAAAAATACCAATTCCAAGAAAAATGGAAACTTATTAGCAATTACTATATAATTGCGCGCTATATTATTATGAAGCAAAAAAACTTTTTGAGGTGCACCATTTTTAAACAAGTTTCACGCTTTTATCGAAAGTTTTTTCACAATGAAGACGAACAAAAAGCTAGCTATGTGTCCATTCCTCGTAATGAACATAATATATCTCGTAAAGAGATTAGTGAAAATGCATTAAAAGTCCTTTATCGATTAAATAAACAAGGGTACGAAGCTTATCTAGTCGGGGGATGTATCAGAGATCTTATCTTAGGTAAAACACCAAAGGATTTTGATATCACAACGAATGCTACGCCAGAACAAATTCAGAAAATTTTCCGTAACTGTCGCTTAATAGGAAGACGATTTCGTCTTGCTCATATTATATTTGGGAAAGAAATTATTGAAGTTGCAACATTCCGCGGTGAGCACGATTCTCAAAAAGGACAAACCAATATATCTAAACGTTCGCAGTCAGGTATGCTATTACGTGATAATGTCTACGGAACCATTGAGCAAGATGCTATCCGCCGGGATTTCACTATGAATGCACTTTACTATAATGTAAATGATTTTACTTTACGTGATTATTGCGGAGGATTAGAAGATTTACAAAAAGGCATTATTCGATTAATTGGTGATCCGCAAACACGTTATCGAGAAGATCCTGTTAGAATGCTAAGGACAGTCCGTTTTGCCGCAAAACTGAATATGAAAATTGAACTAGCTACTGCTAAGCCAATTAAACAGCTTGCATCATTATTAAGAAATGTACCTTCAGCACGACTTTTTGATGAGTCCATTAAATTATTACAAACTGGGAATGGTTACAAAACTTATAAGTTACTAAGAGAGTATGGCCTTTTTGAACAACTATTTCCTGTTATTGAGCATCTATTTGCTAACAATCCAAACAGTTATTTAGAGAAAATCATCGAACAAGTTTTAAAAAATACTGATTATCGCATTGCCAACAATAAGCGAATTAATCCAGCATTTTTGTTTGCAGTTTTTTTCTGGTATCCAATAATTGAACAAACACAAGCAACGTGTATCGAAAGTGGTTTGCCATTTCATGATTCGTTTTCGATGGCAATTAACGAAGTACTAAGTGAACAATGTAAAAGTATTGCTATACCTAGACGCTTAACGAGCATCATGGGTGATATTTGGCGTTTACAGCTACGAATGAAGAAACGGAATGGTAAACGAGCGTTTGCCATTTTAGAACATCCTAAGTTTAGAGCTGCTTATGACCTTTTAGAAATGCGAGCCTCAATCGAAAAAGGAGAGCTCTTGCAGTTAGCTAGGTGGTGGGATGAGTTTCAAAATACTACAGCCGAAAAAAGAATAGCAATGGTAAAACAGCTTAATAAAATAAATAAACGCATAGGGAAACGTTAATTTTTAATTCGCACTTTTATAAATAACCGCTATAATGCTGCAATTAAAATAATCAAAAATAGCTTTAGAATCATTGATGAAAAATTTAACGCCTTCTCTTATTGCTATAGCCGTTACTCTTTTTTTGTATAATAGCTCTAGTTATGCTTTAGATTTACCTAAAACCGTTGTAAGCAATAATCCTCAATGCCTTATAGACGTTCCTAAGTTTGATCGCCCTTTAGTTAATGGAGATATAGATACTTTACCCGTAAATGCTGAAGCTAATCAACTTGAAGCAATCTACCCTAATATTGCTATATATAAAGGTGAAGTATTAATAGAACAAGGCAACCGAACGGTTCAAGCAGACAAAGTAACAATTGATACTCAAGATAGTAATAATAGAATAGTAACATTAGAAGGTGATATTACTTATCAAGATAATTTAATAAAAATGAAAGGCGATAAAGCATCAATGAATCTAAATAACAATGATGCAGATATGATCCCAAGTGAGTATCATCTTGTCAATAGGCTTGGTCGCGGTAATGCAGATAAAATGCAACTTGAAAAAAATCGTTATGTTATTTTAAAAAAAGGTAGTTTTACATCTTGTCCTATTAATGACAGCACATGGGATATTAAAGGAACGACCGTTATTCATGACAACGAGGAGCAATTTCTAGAGGTCTGGAACGCTGTATTTAGTATTGGTAAAGTGCCTGTTCTATACTCGCCTTATTTACAATTACCAACTGGTAATAAACGCCGTTCAGGATTATTAATGCCTAATTTCGGCTATGACAGTATCGATGGCATTGATTTTTCAATACCTGTTTATTGGAATATTGCACCAAATTATGATGCAACCTTTACCCCAAGAGTATTAGAAAAACGAGGTCTACAATTGCAAACAGAATTTCGTTATTTAAACGAAATAGGTTTAGGTACACTTGCATTTGACTGGCTTCAACACGATACTAAATATAATGAAGATAGAGACAATCGTTTTAATGGTAACAATTATGACGACAATCGTCACCGTTGGTTATTTCATTGGAAAAATGATGAATTAATTAACTATAATTGGCGCTTTTATGCAGATACAACTCGAGTTAGTGACAATCAGTATCTTACAAACTTAAGTTCTAAATACGCCTCCCAAACTGCAGGATATTTAACGCAGTATTATAAAATTGCTTATAATGATGAAAGTTGGGATATTATGTTAGGCTATCGACACTTTCAACCATTCCATTCAGAATTAAAAAATTCGCTTTATCAAACTCAACCACAATTGGATATGAATTATTATAATAATGATTTGGGGCCATTCAAATTTAGAGTATTCTCTCAAGTATCTCGCTTCTTGACGTCTGGAAAAAGTAAACCTAAAGCATGGCGAGCACATTTTGAACCAACGCTTAATTATACTTTATCCAATTCTTGGTCATTATTAACCACTGAAACTGGGATTATGGCAACTCATTATAATCAAGATAATATCAATAAAAATATTGAACAATATAAATATTTAGATAAAAAGGTAAATCGCTTTTTGCCTAAGTTTAGCATTGATGGTAAAGTCATCTTCGAGCGTGATGTTCCATTTATTAATGGCTATACGCAAACCTTAGAGCCTAGAGTAAAATATATCTATATTCCCTATCGAAACCAATCTAATATTAGCGACTATGATTCCACTATATTACAGTCAGATTATATTGGTCTATTTAGAGATCAACCATATAGTGGTTTAGATAGGATTGCTTCAACCAATAAAATATCAACTGGTGTAACAACTCGATTTTATGATAATAACAAGGTTGAAAAATTTAACTTATCTATTGGGCAAATTACTTATTTCACCAAATCAAAAACGAGTGAACACAATAATGATTTAGATGAAAACTCCGATACAGGCAGTATTACTTGGGCATCGGATAACTTTTGGCGTATAAGTAATGATATAATCTTTAGAAGTGGCGTTCAGTATGATACTCGAATTGATACAATATCATTAGCCAATGCAATATTTGAATACCGGCCAACTGGCGATAAGTTAATCCAATTATCATACCGATATGCAAACCGTAACTATATTGATACTGTCGATAAGAATCCATTTTATAGAGGCTATAGACAAGATATTTCACAGGCAGGAATGATGACCGCTTGGCCATTATCGCAAACATTCAATGCTGTTGGTTCATATTATTATGACGTTAAATTAGAACAAACTACAGATGGTTCTATCGGATTGAATTATAGTGATTGTTGTTGGGGAACAACAGTACAATATGGTAGAAAATTGACGGACTGGGATAATACTTCTCGCAAAAGTAAATATGAAAATAAACTATCGATTAACTTCGAATTAAAAGGATTGGGTAGCAACCGAGATACCAAAGCTAAAATGCTTAATTTCGGTAAACTACCGTATAATACAGCATTTGAATAAAATATTTTTGTAACTATAAGATTACCAATAAATTTATTACTAGCTGTCTATGCTGAAAAACAAAATGAGTTAAGTGAATATGAAATTATTAAAACTATTAATAGCATTAAATCTAAGCATAACTTTAGGAATTATAACTCCGTTATCTGCTAATGCAGCTCCGAAAGTTGTAGAACAAGTTGCTGCGGTTGTTAATAACAATGTCATTTTAGAAAGTGATGTTAATGATATGTTAAAAACGATTAAAGCTAGCTCAGATCCTAAAAATCTACCTAATGATAAAATACTTAGACAACAAATTATTGAACGTTTAATTATTGAAAATTTAATTTTACAAAAAGCAGCTAAAGCTAAAATTACAGTTAGTGATGACGAGGTAACTGATGCTATTAATAGAATTGCAGCAGAAAATGGTATGAGTGTAGACCAACTTAGAAGTAGACTTTCGATGATGAGAATAAGTTATGGTGCCTATCGTGAAAGAATTCACAATGATATGCTAATAGATAAGACTCGAATGCATGAAGTTAGATCAAGAGTCAGAATTTCAGAAAAAGAAATAGAAAATTTAGCAAAAAATATTGCTCGTCAACCAGCCAATAATATTGATGTAAAAATAAGCCATATTTTGATTTCTGTTCCAGAAAAAGCATCAAAACAACAAATTGATAATGCAACAAATAAAGCACGAGATATCATTAATCGAGCTCAAAAAGGGGAAAGTTTTGCTAAATTAGCCACTTCATATTCAAACGATGATTTTGCATTAAAAGGTGGTAGTATGGGGTGGCGTAAACTTAATGAATTACCTACTATCTTTGAAGAGCGATTAGTACGAGCTACAAAAGGTAGTATTATTGGACCTATCCGTTCTGGGGTTGGTCTACATATTCTAAAAGTTGATGATACTCGTTCAGAAGCACCAAGAACCTTCACAATTGAAGAGGTAAATGCGCGCCATATACTGATTAAAACAAATGTATTAGTCACCGACCAAATTGCAAAACAAAAGCTAAGTGATATCCGTAAATCAATTACTAGTGGAGCCACAACTTTTGAAGCAGCAGCTAAAGCTAACTCTGAAGATACAGGCTCGGCAAGTAAAGGGGGCAACTTAGGTTGGAATCGTCCTGAAATTTATGATAATAGCTTTAGGACTGCTCTGATTCAGTTAAAAAAAGGAGAAATTAGCCAACCAATAAAATCAGCCTACGGTTGGCACTTAATCCAATTAATTGATAAAAGAAAAGCTGATGGAACAAATGCAATGAATAAAGATCAAGCTTATCGACTTATTTTTAATCGTAAATTTTCTGAAGAAGCCCAAGTATGGATTCAAGAAATAAAAGGTGACGCTTATATTAAAATCACAGGTGAAGATAAACATGAATAACCGTGTTCACCAAGGGCATTTTGCCCGTAAAAGATTCGGGCAAAATTTTTTACATGATGATTACATTATCGAAAGTATTGTTTCAGCTATACAACCTAAAAAAGATCAAGCACTAGTCGAAATCGGTCCTGGGCTTGCGGCATTAACAATACCTATCAGTAAACATATTGATCATTTGACAGTTATAGAGATAGATAGAGATCTAGCTAATAGATTAATTGAAAATCCATTTTTAAATAATAAATTAACGGTTATTGAACAAGATGCCCTGACCTTTGACTTTAATCAGTTAGCCGATCAATTAGGTAAACCATTAAGAGTATTTGGTAACTTACCTTATAATATCTCGACACCGTTAATGTTTCATTTATTTGAACATACAAATATCATCACTGACATGCATTTTATGCTACAAAAAGAAGTAGTAACTCGCTTAGTTGCATCGCCTAACAGTAAACATTATGGTAGATTGAGCGTTATGGCTCAATATTATTGTCAGATTATTCCTGTTCTTGAAGTACCACCAACATCATTTAAACCTGCTCCAAAAGTTGACTCTGCTGTTGTTAAATTAATACCTTATAAAGAAAAGCCTTATCTTGTTAATGATATAAAAATACTTTCTCGCGTAACTACAGAGGCATTTAACCAACGACGTAAAACTATCCGTAACAGTTTAAGTAACTTGTTTACTGTTGAACAATTAACTGAATTAAATATTGATCCTAATTTACGTGCCGAAAACTTAACAGTACAGCAATACTGTCAACTTGCAAATTCATGGAGTTAACAGGAATGGCAAACTTACTTATTGGTGATATTCATGGTTGTTATGATGAGTTTATGCGCTTACTTGAAAAAGTGAAATTCTCATCATCGGATATTTTATGGTTAACAGGTGATCTAGTTGCTAGAGGTCCAAAATCATTAGAAGTTCTAAGATTTGTTAAACATAATGCTAACCAAATTCGATTGGTATTAGGTAATCATGACCTACATTTATTATCAATTTATGCCAATGTTACCCCTTCTAAAAAGAAGGATAATCTTGATGAAATTATTCGTGCACCAGATTTTGGTGAATTAATGGAATGGCTGCGTAGACAGCCATTGGTCCAAATTGACGAATCATTAAAGTTAATTATGACCCACGCTGGTATTTCACCACAATGGGATATCGAAACACTAAAAAAATGTGCTTATGATCTGAATGTTATGCTATCTAGTGATTCCTATATCCTATTCCTTGATAAAATGTATGGCAACTTTCCAGATGAATGGTTTCCTGAACTACAAGGATTAGATAGATTGCGTTATATTGCTAATGCATTAACTCGTATGCGTTTTTGTTATGAAGATGGTCGATTAGATTTTTATTACAAAAAATCACCTGAGCAAGCACCTTCGAAACTTAAACCTTGGTTTTTATTACCAAGCAAAATTCCAAACGAGTATGCAGTTGCCTTTGGCCACTGGGCTGCATTAAATGGAAAAGGTACACCAGATAATGTTTATGCACTCGATACAGGATGTTGTTGGGGTGGAAAATTAACGTGCTTAAGATTTGAAGATAAAAAATACTTTAAAAAGAAAAATATTGAAGTAAAAAATTAGATAAACTATCTATGAAAGGATCATTTATTATGTCTGCTTTATCTGTCATTAAATCAATATGGAAAGTGATTAACTTAATAAGAGAAATATTTCTTAATCTAATATTTCTAATTATTATTATTTTAATCTTTAGCGTCATCGCATTAGTCCAAGAAACACAAAAACAAGAAATTATTCCACAATATGGAGCATTGGTGTTGGATATTGAAGGAGTAATTGTTGACAATACATTATACGGTGATGAAATTTATGCTTTACAAAGCAAAATCTACGGTAAGAAAGTAAATACTTCTCGTGAAAATAGTTTATTTGAATTAACTCAAAAAATAGCTCAAGCCACAGCAGATCCAAAGATTACAAGCATGGTTCTTAAATTAGATCATTTTGTCGGTGCTGATGTGAGTTCGCTACAGTATATTGGTAAATATTTAACCAAATTTAGTAAGGCGAATAAACCAATTTATGCTTATGGTTCTAACTTCAATCAAAGCCAATATTATTTAGCCAGCTATGCTGATAAAATATATTTAACACCACTTGGCTCAGTTAATGTATATGGTCTAGCGGCCAACAATCTATACTATAAAACTTTGCTTGATAATTTAAAAATTAACACACATGTTTTTAGAGTAGGAACTTATAAGTCAGCCATCGAACCATTTATTCGTGATGATATGTCAGAAGAAGCAAAAAGCAATACGACACGTTGGTTAACACTTATGTGGAACAATTATCTTCAAGACATTTCAACACAACGGAAAAAGGCCGATACCCAATTGGTTCCAACTCCAGAGGCTATGTTGACCAATTTAAAAGAGGCTAATGGTAATATGGCTCAATATGCTATGTCTAATGGATTAGTCGATGAAATTGCATCTAACTATCAATTTGAATCTGAGCTTAATAAGCAACATCAAATCAGTATTTATGATTATCAACTTAAGTCAAAAGATACAAATTTAGATAGTGATAACGGAAGCAACAAACCACTAATTGCGGTTGTATTTGTAAATGGCACTATTACGGATGGTGAAAATAGTAGTAATATTGCTGGTAGTCAAGACATTGTTGAACAATTGAGAAATATCCGTAAAAACTTAAATAAACATAACACACAAGCAATAGTATTACGAGTAAATAGCCCAGGAGGAAGTGTAGATGCGTCAGAAGCAATTCGTAGTGAATTAGAAGTATTACGTGATTACCAGATTCCTGTTGTTATCTCTATGGGAGGAATGGCTGCATCGGGTGGATACTGGATATCAACTGCATCGGATTACATAGTTGCAAGCCCAAATACAATTACTGGCTCTATTGGTATCTTCGGTATTATTCCAACATTCGAAAAATCTTTATCTCATATTGGTGTTTATAGCGATGGTGTAACTACCTCTCCATTAGCAAGTAATAACTTTGCGCAAGATCTACCAACCGAAATGAACCAACTAATTCAATTAAATATTGATAATGGCTATCAAACATTTATTTCGTTAGTAGCAAAAGCACGAAATATGACAACCGAACAAGTCGATAAAATTGGACAAGGACAAGTTTGGTTAGGTTCAGAAGCAAGTAAGATTGGACTTGTTGATAAATTAGGTGACTTTGATGATGCCATTGAAACAGCTGCAACATTAGCTAATTTAACTGATTATGAAATTGACTGGCAAAAGCCAAAAGGAAATTGGTTTAATGCATTTTATTCAGATATGATAGCCATGTTACCTAAATCAACGGCAGAAATATTTTTTGAACAACTTCCTGCAGCAAAACAACTTCAACAGCATGTTTCTTTATGGAATAAGTTTAATGATCCACAAAATCGCTATATTTATTGCTTAAATTGTGCTGATGTTCGTTAATATACTTTTGCTTATTATCTGCCACTGTTGTGGCAGATAATAATTTCTTTCTCACTCTAATTTATAATTTGAGGAAAAACGTGAGTTGTTTTACTGCACGATTAAAATAATCTTCTAAACTACTTATAGGCAGTTGCTTAAAATCTGGTTTTATCTCTTTCAAATTATTAAATATTTACTTATTATATGGTATCTTGATTAAAGGATATATACGTTTTTTCCTTCTAATTCATTTGAAGACAACTTGGTTTAGTATATTTTTGATTGATAAGATGACTATTATAAAATCTAACAAATGAAATACTGTGAATTTTCAATTAATCATAAAACAGTATAAAATCCTGAATATTTTTTACAAAATATAACCCCAAAAGTGAATAGTTATGTAAATACCTTATAGTTAGTTTACAACTTAGGTTAAAATTTGTTGCTTGTTTTAGTGTTTTATATCCAGTAAGACTATTGTCAAATAGCCACAAAAAGCGCAAATAATTCCTACAATTAAATATATATCTTATTTATCTCCCTTGTATTTCACTAGCTGGTAGAAGTTTAGTTGCTATTGATAAAATTGAATAAAATCAATACTCTACCTGAATGATTTTTGCTGTTCATCTTATTGCTTCATTAACATTAAAAAAATATTTAAAATTTAATAATGAAGGTATTAATTGTAAAATTGAAAAAAGTATTAATAATTCAAACTAAAATAATCAGTAAAAATAGCGTACAATAGCGCAATATTAAACACAAGCTTATTATAAATAGATTAGGAATTTAGTATGACCGGCAAATTTATTGTCGTCGAAGGGCTTGAAGGGGCAGGTAAGACCACCGCTATTGATATCGTTGCTCGTATTTTAAATCGACACAATATTGGCGATTTGCAGTTTACTCGAGAGCCAGGTGGAACAGCGATTGCTGAGGCATTACGCAATATTATTAAAAATGGTTTAGATAATGAGCTTTTGACTGATAAAGCCGAATTATTGATGTTATATGCCGCACGTATTCAGCTGATCGATAATGTAATTAAACCAGCACTTCATGCAGGTAGATGGGTTATTGGTGATCGTCATGACTTATCAACGCAAGCTTATCAAGGAGGTGGGCGCCAGTTAGATAAAGTTTTTATGATGACATTGAAAGAACAAGTGTTAGGTGATTTTAAACCTGATCTTACTTTATATTTGGATATTGATCCTCAAATAGGATTAATGCGAGCAAGATCTCGAGGTAAACTCGATCGCATCGAGCAACAGTCATTGCCGTTTTTTGAACGAACTCGTCAAAGTTATTTAGAACTTGCTAAACAAGATAAAACCATCATTACAGTTGATGCAGGAAAATCAATCGACAATGTGAATGGGCAAATTGAACAAATTTTAACTGCATGGTTAACTAAACAGGTTGATATTGAATGATCTTAAATGACTACCCTTGGCTTTCTTTGCCGTATCAGCAATTAGCTTCTGGAATTATGCACAAACGGGCTCATCATGCTTTATTAATTAATTATGTCCAAGGTAGTGGTGAAGATGAGTTTGTTTCAAAGATTGCAAGCCGTTTATTATGCCAATCCTCACAGCAATTGGAGCCGTGCTTAAACTGCCATAGTTGCCAATTATTTTTGTCTCACCATCACCCTGATTATTATGTAATAACCAATGAACAATCTAAACAGTCAATAGGTATTGATCAAATCCGTAAAATATCAAACAAAGTTTACGAAAAATCTCAGCAAGGTGGAAATAAAGTTATTTGGATAAAAAACGCAGTTTTAATGACCGAAGCTGCCGCCAATGCATTGTTAAAAACGTTAGAAGAACCACCAGAAAACACATATTTTATTTTAAGTGATGAACATAACAGCAAATTGCTTCCAACAATTCACAGTCGCTGTTTTTCTTATTTTTTACCTATTCCTAAATTGGAACAATCCATTGAATGGTTAAAAAGTCAACGCAATCAGCAATACAGCGATAATGAGCTTGCTTCAGCATTATTATTGAGCGAAAATGCACCTCTAAAAGCACTTGCACTATTGGTACCTGAAAAGTGGCAACAACGAAAAGCATTTTGTGATCATTTGTTAGAAGTTGTACCACAAAACAATTATTGGCAACTAGCTAAAACCTTTGATCATGAAGAATTTATTGAAAGAGTTATTTGGTTTTGTGCTTTATTAAGTGATGCGCTTAAAGCGAAGCAAAAAGTGGGGCGTTTTATTGTTAATCGTGATCAAGTCCCATTGGTTCGACTGCTCGCCACTAAAAGCAATGAAAAAATTTCTGAGCTCTATAATTTATGGTTGCAGGCAAGAAATCAGTTATTAACTGTTACTGGATTGAATAAAGAATTGATTGTTTATAATGTACTTGCTCAATCCGAATTGATTAGCTAGCAAAAAGTAAAGTATTTTATAAAGGGTTTAGTCAAAAATTTTCAGTAAAGTATACTGTTAAGTAATAAGGATTGCAGTGAGTTATTTATCTATAGAGTTTGGTTTACTCTTTATCGCTTTCTTTGCCTTGTATTGGGGATGTCACTTATCACCCAAAATACAAAATATTCTACTTTTAGTAGCAAGTTATCTTATTGTTGGCAGTTATAGCTGGCAATTTTCGCTTATCCTTTTTATTTATACATGTGCAATCTATTTGTTCTCAGTACTGATTGCTACATCTGAGCGTCACTCAAAACGATGGTTAATTTTAGGATTATGCTTATCAATAATTAATCTGGCGTTGTTTAAATATTTTGATTTTTTTCGTTATGAGTTGCAGGATCTACTTAATTTATTAAATTTACCAGTTTTACTACCTGTTATAACCGTACTAATTCCAATAGGCATCTCATTTTATACTTTCCATTCGGTAAGTTATTTAGTTTCGGTAAAAAAGAAAGAGTTACCCGTCGCTAACTTTTGGGATTTTGCCTTGTTTTTGTCTTTTTTTCCAAGTATTATTGCCGGTCCTATTAACCGAGCTAAAGAATTTTTACCTCAAATTAGCATCAGTCAGCCTCGTAAAATTTTAGAGCCATTTCGTGCATTTACGTTGCTTATCTTGGCCGTAATTAAGGTTTACTGTTTAGGTGGTTTAATCAATGAATATTGGGTTAAACCAATATTTGCTAACCCGTTAGAATTTAGTGTAATTGATTTACTAGTAGGTCTTTATTCTTATGCAATGCAAATTTATTTAAATTTTTCAGGGTATACTGATTTAGTTACAGGTATTGCCTTATTGCTAGGATTTCGTTTACCAATTAACTTTAATTTCCCTTATTTAGCATTAAATTTGAGAGATTTTTGGGCACGTTGGCATATTAGCTTATCTCGTTGGATTCGCGATTATATTTATATTCCTTTAGGAGGAAGTCGTCGAGGTTTTATTCGGACTCAAATCAATGTCATGTTGGCAATGTTACTATCTGGATTATGGCATGGCGCTGGCATTAATTTTATTATTTGGGGGGCATGTCACGGCATTGGTATTGTGGCACTCAACATTGGCGATCGTTATTTTGGGCAAGATTGGATAGCTACACGTTCACCATGGATAGCACGGTTATTAACATGGCATTATGTCTGTTTCACATGGTTATTTTTTAATAGTGACAGTTTACCTGATGCAGTAGATTATATGACAGCATTAATGCATAACTTCTTGATAGAACCACATCATGCAGGGGCATTTTTAGTGATTTGTTTCATTTACTTTGCCTACCCGATGTGTAAAACTTTTACTGATTGGTTTATTATGCAGTTAACCAAAATACCGCATTTATATTTACCATTGATTTTTATTTTAATTCTGTGGTTGGTTATTTATATTGCACCATCAGGTATGCCAAACTTTATTTACGCTAATTTTTAATTATATTAATTTAATTATGATGATATATAAAAAATCGTTCTCAAAAAATAATAAAAAACCAAAATCTAGTTTGAAACGGCAACGTCATAAATCGCTGAATAAAAGTGTAATTAAAAAAAATCTTCACAAAAAAACAAACACACCTCTCGTTTTTACTGGCAGCCCTTTATCAGCTCGTTATATATTAGTTATAATGTCTGTTACTGCTATTGCATTAATTGCGATTTATTATAAATCTATATTGATTTATTGCCAGCAAGCATACCATACTGATTTATTTGATGGTAATACGATTGCTTCCCAAGAAATTTCACCACAAGATATTGAAAAAAACTACATTGATGAGCAAAATGATCAAGAACATATAATCACACAAGCATCAACTTCACTTACTCAACCGATTGATGTTGCTTTACCCGTTACTGAAAATAAAACATCCAAGTTAGCAACGGATGAGTTTGATGAGATAAAACAAAATAAAAAAATCGAAGAAGTAGTTACAGACAAAAATCTAAAAAGTGAAGATACTGGTGCGGATTACAATTTAGAGATATATTCTGATACTACTAATCAAAATAAGCAAGAAATAGCATCTGTACTTCAAGATAGGAATGATGAAGTTCATAAGGATATTGAATCAATCCATGAACCACTACCGATTGTTCTAACAAGTAATGATAAGGTATTTTTTGCAGGTGACTCTTTAATGCAAGGCGTTGCACCATATGTAAAAAAAATGTTGTTTAAGCAATATAAAATAGAAAGTATTGATTTGAGCAAACAAAGTACAGGACTTGCTTATCCAAGTGCCTTCGATTGGCCAAAAACAATTAATGATAATTTAATTGCTGATCCTTCAATAAAATTATTGGTCGTTTTTCTTGGTGCTAATGATCCTTGGGATTTTCCTGTTAAAGGTTATGCCAAATACGCTAAATTTAAATCTGAATTATGGGAAGAGCACTACCGTTTGCGTATTGCATCTATTTTAAATAGTGCTATAGAAAATGATGTTCAAGTACTTTGGCTTGCTGCGCCTTGTATGCGTAAACACAAATTAAATAATGGAATGGTTTATCTAAATAATTTATATAAATCTGAAATAGAAAAAACTCAACAACATTTCTTAACAACAAACGAATTATTGGGTTGCACATACGAAAAGTTCAGTAATTTCATAGAAACCGATAAAGCCAAAATTAAAGTAAGAGTTGATGATGGGGTACATTTTACACCAACTGGCCAAAAAATTTTGGCAAAAGCGATTATGGAACAAATAATTTATAAAGAATTAGAGGATACCTTTAATGATTAAATCTTTAAAGTATATTATAACCGTAATTGCAGTAACAATTACCGTTGGTTGTAGTGTAGCTGAAAGTAAAACCACCACGGTATCTACTATTGTTGATTTTGGTGATCCTAATGCTAAACAATTTGCAATGCGTTTAAAATCGTTAGAGGATAATAAAAAAACGGATCAAGTGGTCAATATTACTCAATTTGGTGATTCGCATTCAGCCGCTGATTTTTTTACTGGTGAGTTAAGAACATTAATGCAACAAAAGTATGGTAATGCTGGTATTGGCTGGATAACGCCTGTAGCTATAAAAGGACAAAGCCATGCAGCTGTTACGTGGAGTTCTAAAAATTGGAATGTGCTAAGTAGCCGAACTTTAAGTAACTTGGATTTTCCTATGGGTGGTTTTATTGCTAAACCAAATAAAGATTTTGCCACTATCCGAATTACACCAAGAGGCTCTAATAATAAAGATTGGCAAGTTAAGTTAACCTTTAAAACACTTAAAAATAACACAAATTCATTAGCGCTTTATGATGCTAATAATCATAAAATTAATTTAAGCAATACTCCAAAATCAAATACTTGGCAAACAGCTTCGGTTGTTTCTAAAATGCCATTGGTTATAAAAGGTCAAAAAGATATAGAGCTTGGTGGAATTTGGTTGACTCGTTATCAACAACCAGGTGTTATTGTTTCATCTATTGCCACTAATGGAGCTAAACAGACAATTTGGCAAAAGTGGGGGAAAGATTGGTTTAAAGAACTGTCTATATCACAAAGTGATTTAATTATTTTAGAATACGGGACAAATGAAAGTTTTGATGGAGCATTAGATGCTAATCAATATCGAAAAAATTTAGTGAATAATATTAGACTGATTCGTAAAACATTACCCAATGCTACGATCTTGATAATGACACCCCCTGATACTATGGCAAATGAAACAAATATGCCTAAGTCTTTTGCAAAGATAATGGATATTCAAAAACAAGTTGCTAAATCTGAAAAAACATTATTTTGGGATTGGCAAGTGGCAATGGGGGGAAAGTATTCTATTAAGCAGTGGCGAAAACGGGGGTTAGCACGCCCAGATTTAGTGCATCAAACTTTACGAGGTTATAAAGAAAGCGCTCGTATTTTTTATGCTGATTTGAATGAATTTGTTAGAAAGAATAGCTAAGAATTTTGATTAGAAGGAATAAATGAGTTATGGCATCACCAATTATTGTTGCAGTTGATTTTCCAGATGTTAAATCAGCATGGAATTTTATTGATCGTGTAGATCCCAAAGATTGTCGCATTAAAATTGGTAAAGAGCTTTTTACACATGCAGGACCTGACTTTATCAAGCAAATTATGAAAAAAGGTTTTGATGTTTTTTTAGATCTTAAATTCCATGATATTCCAAATACTGTCGCAAAAGCAATTGCTGCAACTGCTGACCTTGGTGTGTGGATGACCAATGTTCATGCTAGCGGTGGTTCACGCATGATGACAGCTGCTAAAGATGCGCTTTATTCATATGGTAAAGATGCCCCTATTTTGATTGCAGTAACAGTATTAACTAGCATGGAGTTAGCAGATCTACAAGAAATTGGTATTAACGTATCACCTTTAGAGCAAGCAACCAGATTAGCAATACTTGCTAAAAACTGCGGGCTTGATGGTGTAGTATGTTCAGCGAAAGAAGTACAAAGTTTTAAAACCCGTTTGGGCAGTGATTTTAAATTGGTGACACCAGGTATTAGACCAGTGGGTGCTAATTCTGATGACCAAAGGCGTATTATGACACCTCAGCGAGCTCAAGCTGCAGGTTCTGATTATTTAGTCATTGGACGCCCAATTACCCAAGCAGAAGATCCTGCCAAAGCTTTACAAACAATTTTAGCAACACTAGATACAAGTAAGAGTTAATAATATTATTATGTCTGATAATTCAATTGTTTACTCGACCGATAAAGGTCGAATTAAACCGACCCAAACACTTATCTCACGCCCTAAGGGGGATGGTATTATTCGAATTCAACGACAAACATCAGGCCGTAAAGGTAAAGGTGTTTGTGTTATTACTGGATTTGATATCGATCATACTCAATTATTACAGTTAGCAGCAGAATTAAAAAAACGTTGTGGTTGTGGGGGAGCAGTTAAAGATGGTGTTATTGAAATACAAGGTGATAAACGTGATTTATTAAAGTCATTGCTAGAAGATAAAGGATTTAAAGTAAAGCTAGCAGGTGGCTGATTTAGTTTATAAAATTAGCGCCCACAATAAAAATGGACGCTAATTACAGCACAATAGATTTTAATTAGAACGATAACTACGCATTTTTTTACTGATCTCTCGACGTTCTTTTGAAATTTCAGCATTTTTAATAATGTAATCATCAACACGATCATCGTAATCGCTTTTCATGTTCGCAATAATTGCTTGAAGCTCTTCATAAGTCATATCTGGTTTAATATATTCGCTCAAGTTTTCAAGTAGCAGTACTCTTTTTTGGTTGTCACGAATTTTCTTCTCGTTATCTGATATTTCACGTTTTAATTTATTTAAACGGCGTGATAAACGAATGTATTCTAATACATCTTGAAACGATGGTGCGGTTGTTTTTTCCTTGTCCATCTATAACCCCTTATTTCAAAAAATGGAAAATAAACTTCTACCAATTATATACCAATAATTTTTTAAGATCATATTAATTATATTTTTAAACAAAATGATATTTCAGTAGATTAGTTATCTGTTGAGTGTTAGCTATTTTAAATTCGATTTTAAGCAGATTTTATTTCTAAATCTTTATCAAAATATTTTTTTATTTTATAAGGTTATTTGCAAAATAACATAAAAATAAAAACAGCTATTAAGAATTAGTGCAAAGTATTGTACAATACATTCAAATTTGTAAAAAGTGCCAGAATGAGAGAATCATAATGAGCTGGATTGAAAAAATTCTTAGTAAAAATAATATATCGTCAGATCATAAAAAGGCGAATATTCCTGGTGGCGTTTGGACAAAATGCACTAACTGTGATCAAGTCATTTATCAAGCTGAACTCGATCTTAATTTAGAGGTCTGTCCAAAATGTGATCACCATATGCATATCCCTGCCCGAGTGCGTTTATATCGTTTTTTAGACGAAGGTTCGGATATCGAAATTGGTGCAGATCTTATGCCTAAAGATATCTTAAAATTTAAAGATACTAAAAAATATAAAGATCGATTAACAGCAGCTCAAAAAGAAACTCACGAAAAAGAAGCAATGGTTGTCATGAAGGGAACATTGCTTGGCGTACCAGTAGTTGTTGCTTGTTTTGAATTTGCTTTCATTGGTGGTTCAATGTCTTCTGTTGTTGGTGCATTATTCACTCGCGCCGCAGAGCAGGCCATTGAGGATAAATGCCCTTTAATTTGCTTTTCAACAAGTGGTGGTGCACGAATGCAAGAGGCGCTATTCTCATTAATGCAAATGGCAAAGACGAGCGCTATTCTTGCTAAAATGCAAGATGAAGGTTTACCATATATTTCAGTAATGACCGACCCTACCATGGGAGGTGTATCGGCAAGTCTGGCAATGTTGGGTGACATTAATATTGCTGAACCTAAAGCACTAATTGGTTTTGCTGGTCCTCGAGTGATTCAACAAACTGTTCGTGAAACATTACCAGAAGGTTTTCAACGTAGTGAATTTTTACTTGAAAAAGGGGCAATTGATATGATCATTCATCGCAAAGATATGCGTTCTAAAATTGCCAGTTTAGTAACAAAATTAATGAAACTACCTGATCCGTTTAATGAAGTTACTCTTAACGAGACAGCTTAATTGAGTATGACAAATAACCAACTGAATGCCATGTCAGATCTAAAGACATGGCTTTATTATTTAGAACAACTACATCCTATAACTATTGACTTAGGTTTAGAACGAGTAAAAGCTGTAGCTCAGCGCCTAGATTTATTACAACCAGCGCCTTATATTTTTACCGTTGCTGGCACTAATGGCAAAGGAACAACTTGTCGAACGCTTGAAATGATATTACTTGAAGCGAATTTAAAAGTTGGTGTTTATAGCTCTCCCCATTTATTACGTTTTACTGAACGGGTACGTATTAATAATCAAGAATCAAGTGAACAACAAACCGTAAAAGCCTTTGTAGAAATAGAACAAGCCAGAGGTGATATATCGCTTACCTATTTTGAATATGCAACACTTGCTGCACTTTATCAATTTAAACAAGCAAAATTAGATGTAGTTATATTAGAAGTTGGTCTTGGTGGGCGACTTGATGCAACTAATATCGTTGATGCTGATGTGGCAGTTATTACAACTATTGGTATTGATCATGTTGATTATTTAGGTGATACCCGTGAAAGTATCGGACGTGAAAAAGCAGGCATTTTTAAACTTAAAAGTATTGCTATTGTTGGTGAGCCAGATGTACCAGCATCTATTTTAAATGTGGCTAAATCTGTGAATTGCTCTATTTATAGGGTAAATTGTGATTGGCGTTACCAACAACTTAATAAAGATTTATGGTCATTTGAATCGGCAATAAGACAGTATAAAAATTTACCTATTGCCAATGTTCCTTTAGCTAATGCAGCAACTGCAATTGCAGCTATAAGTTATTCATCACTTAAAATAACACAAGATGAAATAACTAAAGGATTGGCAAAATCAAATTTAATCGGGCGTTTTCAAATTATTCAAACATCGCCACTGGTTATTCTTGATGTAGCACATAACCCACATGCAGCAGATTATTTAACACAACAATTAGAAAAACTAAAAGCAGAATATTTGCAAGTAGGCAAAGTTAGATTTGTTGTTGGTATGCTTAAGGATAAAGATATTAAAAGTACCTTATCCATCTTAAAAGGTGATAGATGGTATTGTGCTTCACTTTATGGTGAACGAGGTTGTAGTGCTGAAGTATTAAAACAGCACTTATTTAATGAAGGTGAGTTTAATGTATCAGCATTTGATACTGTATCTAAAGCCTATCAAAAGGCAATGCAAGATGCTAAAGAAGATGATATCATCGTGGTATGTGGCTCATTTCATACTGTATCGGATGTGTTAACTGAAATTGAGCATTAAGTGGAATTAGTCATGGTAGACAATCAAGAAAATAATCCCAATAGAGTAAGAAATTGCCTTGTAGGTTTTGCTACATTACTACTTATTATTGCAGCAATAGCCCCGTGGATTATAACGGATAAACCTAACTTACGAACGACAACAACACCAATTTTGCAACCTGAAGTGGTTACGCAGCAAAATCAAGTGGTAGTACCATCTGATGATGTTGATGACAATTTTACCCATAATATATCAGATGTTCCTTACCTATCTGGCTCAGATCAAGATCTAAATTCATCAGCTTCATCTGATATTGTTGATGATACTGACGATTCAACAAATATAATTCAACCTTCAATGTCACAGCAAGAATCTAAACCTTATATGATCCAACTTACGGCTTTAAAAAATAAACAAAAAATAGAAGAGTTAATTGCATTATTACGATTAAATAATTATAGCGTTAGAACAATACCTGATAACCCAGAACCTAATCAGTTAATTAAGTTACAGGTTGGCCCTTATGCTAAAAAAGAGCAAGCTGAACAAGTCATTATTAATTTAAATAACCTAACAAAATTAGAAGGTATTATTATTACTAATTGACCGTTGTGCTACTTGTTTTTAAGTTGTAAAGAATAATTATTATTAATAAAAAGTTGTGAGTTATTATGATGAACTGGGCTGATTTTACGATTATTGGTGTAATTGCTTTTTCTGCATTAATTAGCGTTGTTCGAGGTTTTGTTCGAGAAGCGTTATCATTAGTTAGCTGGATATTAGCTTTTTTTATTTCCAGCCAATTTTATATTTATATTACTGATTATTTAACTTATTTTGATAGTGATGTTATACGTATTGCTGTAGCAATTGTTATTTTATTTATTGCTACCTTATTGGTTTGTTCGATTGTGTCTTATGTTATTGGACAATTATTAAAAAAAACGGGATTATCTGGTACTGATCGTTTATTAGGTATCTGTTTTGGTGTATTACGAGGCGTTTTAGTTGTTGCAGCTATTCTTTTTTTAGTTGATACTTTTACGCCGTTATCACAATCACCTTACTGGATTCAATCTCAGCTAATTCCGCATTTTAGTTTTATTATTCGCTGGTTTTTTGATTTTATACAACAGTCTTCTTCGTTTTTAATACAATAAATTTGGGGTAACCATAGTATGTGTGGTGTTGTTGGTATTGTTGGGAATAGTTCTGTTAATCAATCTATTTATGATGCATTGACTGTTTTGCAACATCGAGGGCAAGATGCAGCAGGTATTGTGACTATTGATAATCAAAATCGATTTCGTTTACGCAAAGCGAATGGTTTAGTCAAAGATGTGTTTCAAGAGCATCATATGCAACGGTTGCAAGGTAATTTGGGCATAGGACATATTCGTTATCCTACCGCAGGTAGCTCAAGCCCATCCGAAGCGCAACCTTTTTATGTCAATTCACCTTATGGTATTGCGCTTGCTCATAATGGAAATTTAACCAATACTGATCAGTTGCGTAATAAAGTGTTCGAACTTGCAAGGCGTCATATTAATACCAATTCCGACTCAGAGGTGCTACTCAATATTCTTGCTAATGAACTTGACAAATTTCCCACCTATCCACTAACTGCCGACAATATTTTTACAGCAATACATAATGTTCATAACATAATTAAAGGCGCATATGCCTGTGTTGCAATGATTATTGGGCATGGTCTTGTTGCTTTTCGTGATCCTTATGGAATACGGCCATTAGTTATTGGTAAACGGGTACTTGAGAATCAGAAAATTGAGTACATGGTTGCCTCTGAAAGTGTAGCATTAGATATTCTCGATTTTGAGTTTATACGTGATGTCGAACCAGGTGAGGCAATTTATATTACTCAAGATGGACAATTATATTCTCAGCAATGTTCGGATAACCCTCAATATTATCCATGTATTTTTGAATATGTTTATTTTGCAAGACCTGATTCTTTAATGAATGGTGTCTCAGTTTATCAATCACGTATTCAAATGGGGCAAAAATTGGGGGCTAAAATAGCAAGAGAATGGAAAGATGTTGATATTGATGTAGTCATCCCTATTCCCGAAACATCTTGTGATGCCGCTCTTGAAATTGCACGTATTTTAAATAAACCTTACCGGCAAGGATTTGTTAAAAATCGCTATGTTGGACGCACCTTTATTATGCCAGGGCAAAGCGCACGTAAATTGTCTGTAAGACGAAAACTCAATGCTAACCGTATTGAATTTGAAGGCAAAAATGTTTTATTAGTTGATGATTCGATTGTACGAGGAACAACCTCAAAAGAAATTCTTGAAATGGTACGTTCTGTTGGAGCTAAAAAAGTCTATTTAGCGTCTGCTGCGCCAGAAATCAGGCATCCAAATGTTTATGGGATAGATATGCCAGTTGCCCGTGAACTTATTGCTTATAACCGAACAGTTGATGAAATAGCAAAAAATATTGGTGCTGATAAGGTTATATTTCAAGATTTATCTGATTTAATTAATTCAATTACAGAACAAAACTCCAACATTCATCATTTAGAGTGTTCTGTTTTTGATGGAAAATATGTTACCGAAGGAATTGATGATAGCTATTTATCATTATTAGAACAGAAAAGAAATGAAACTAAAAAATCTTCAGACATTAAAGAATCAGAAAACCTAGAGATTTATAATGAAGGTTAATAAATTGTGAAAATATAAAATACAATATAAAGGCCTAAAATTATCAATTAGGTCTTTTTTTTATTTAGAGAATAATTTTATAATTTATTTAGCTAGTTACCTACAATAAATTCTTTAATATCAAAAGAAATAGCAATTCCTCACTACTCAACTAGATCTACATCCACTATTAAATTTACAAAACTTTACAAATCTTAATAAATCTTTACTTAATAAATTGAATAATAATGATAAATAAAAAATATATAAAAAACTCAACAAAAAACATAACAAAAAAGTAATAAATTATTTTGATAAATGACATTTTTGTAATAGAATTGCAAAAATTAAAAAATAGTTGTAAAAATCTAAATAGTAAAAGTTAATAAGAAATAATTATATTGCTATTTAAAATTAGAAATTGATATTGGCAATAGATTTCATATTATGCGCTTTATCGGTGAAATATAAGGAATATTAAGATGAGAAAGAATCTTAATTTAACGATTATCTCTGCATTTGTAATAGCTACATTAGGATGGCAATCAGCTTTTGCTTCTGAAGCTCAAGTGTCGCAAGGTCCTATAGATAGTAATAAAATAATTGAGTTAAAAGATGGTACGAAAGCTCGTGAGATGCTTAACAATCAGCAACGTAGTCTTTATCAAATTGCACTTTTAAGTAGCATCTCTATTTCAGAATTACGTGCAATGAATGCGGGGCGTTTTGATAAAAAAGATGTTGTTGAGATCGGTGAGCGTATCGTTCTGCCTGAGAATTCACCATTGTTACCTGCAATTAAATTAAACGATGATAAAAAAGATGAACACGCCAATTTGCCTCAATTGGGATCAGATGATAATTACGATGTAAAAAAGGATAAAGACGCACTATCAACTCAAATAGCTTCAACATTACAAACTTTAGCTAGCCAAGACTGGAAACAAATAACTTCGCCAGACAATGGTGGTCTATCCCAACATTTAAAAAACAAGGGTAAAGATTACGCAGAAAGTTATGTACGAAATGGGGTTAAAAACCAAGTTGTTGATCCAGTACGTAATGCTGTACAGGATTTTTTAGGTCGTTTTGGTACTGCTCAATTACAATTTGATTTAAGTGATAAAGGCGAATTTAACAATGTCAATTTGAAGTTATTTAGCCCATGGTATGACACAGAAGATACATTAATATTTAGCCAAATATCATTTCAGGAATATGAACACAACCGTCGAATAGGTAACTTTGGTATTGGTCAGCGTTGGGATGTTGCTGATAAAAAATGGTTACTTGGTTATAACGTATTTTTTGACCATGATTTCCAGCGTGCACACAATCGTTTAGGTATTGGTGCCGAAGCTTGGACTGATTATATGAAATTTGCTGCTAACTATTATCATCCGTTATCAGACTGGAAAGATTCTAAAGATTTTGATGATTATTTAGAACGAGCAGCAAGAGGCTTTGATGTTCGATTCCAAGGATATTTACCACAATATCCACATTTGGGCGGATCACTCATGTATGAACAATACTATGGTGATAAAGTTGCTTTATTTGGTAAAGATAATTTACAAAAAGATCCGCGAGCAATTACTGTCGGTCTTGATTATACACCAGTTCCACTTTTCACTATTAAGGCTGAGCATAAACGAGGTCAAGACAATAAAAAGGCAACTAAAGCTGAACTTACAATGAACTATCGTATAGGTACACCGTTAAAAGATCAGTTAGATCCAGATATGGTTCAATCTGCTCGTTCTTTAAAAGGTAGCCGTTATGATTTAGTTGATCGTAATAACTATATCGTTCTTGAATATAAAGAAAAGAAAATATCGGTCGATTTAGGGCTTGAGCAAACTCAGTTAATTGAAGGACAAGCCTATCCGCTAAATATCAGTGTTCACAATGCTAAGAACTTATCAAGTTTAGTATGGTCTGGTGATATGCTTGAAATTGACGCTGGAGGTGGTTTTTTGTGTATTGCTACAGGTGGATGTACGGCTTCTTCATGGCTTAATCCACCAGCCGATGTAAATAATTGGCAAATTGTTGCTCCTAGTTATGTTGATCAAGATGGTCAGCGTCGCCCAGTTAGTACAAATGGCAAATATTCTTTATCAGTATCAGTCACTGATAGCCGAGGAAAATCTGCAACATCTAATGCTGTAAGTTTTGAAGTGTTACCCGACCCAGCAGTGCGTAAAATTGGTGTATGGGCAGTAGATAGTTCAGGTAACAAAACAACGTTGGCGACTCAGCCTGCAAATGGCTCAAGTAGTTTGACCGTGTTAGCAACTCTCGTTAAACCGAAGGTAAATAATGGTTCAATCAACTCTTTTCAAGATGTAGATGGTTTTAGTGATAGTGAACTAATGGATAGTATACCAGTAACATTTAACGAATTTGTCGGATTGTGGACTGCAACCAGTAATGGCGAAAAAATTGCTTTAATCAATGGTACATCAGGTAATGTAAATGAATGTCCAGAGCAGAAACCTTGTGTTATTGTAAAATCATTTGAAAAAGTAGCAAAAGGTCAAAAAGTATCATCTCGTGCTTCAACTGCGGCTGGTTTAGAAGTAATTGGTGATAGTTATGCAATAGATGTAGCTTCAAATATTGAAGGACTGATTGATTTTTCAATTTCGTTAGATCAGTATGGTTTTGGTTCGTCATTCAATAGAGCCTCTGTTGATTTTTCTGGTGGTAGATCGGGGTATATAGAGGTTTGGAATAAATCTGGAACATTAGTTGCTAAGAGCTCAGGTTCTGTACTTGAATTTGACCCTGCTGGGCCAAACGAATGGCGTGTTGGTAATGAATACCTTGTTAAAGCATTTACATCTGAAAATGGTACCCAAATTGTTGAACCGTATGTAATTTGGTCATTGGTAGGTTCAAATGCAAGTGCTTGTCCTAATAATGAGACTTTATTACCAAATGACGCTAGGAATCATCCTAATGGACCGTGGTTTAACGTTGCTTTGGGACGAGATGCTCACTATATAATAAGAGGTAAAACGGCTAACAATTATAGTTATGCTTCATCTGGCACAAGTATACCAGCGTCTGGTGAGACAGCTCCAGAGAATTTAGATTTAACATCACAGCATGTTTCTACCCCTGCGTGTGCTGGCGATCAAGGATTTAAATTGCAAGTGACCGTTTTATAATAGATAAAAGTTTAGATTATCGACGTAAGTCGATAATCAAGAAGGGAACACCAACAAAATGGTGTATTTATATAAATACAACATGTTAATTTATAGAGAAAAATAGGAAGTTAAACATGAAAAATTTTACAATTAAAAAAGTTGCATTAGGCTTATTTTTAGCTGGTTATGCAGCAAGCAGTGCATTTGCTTTAGATGCAACTACTAATAAGGTGATTAATGGTAATGCACCAATATTGAAAGCTGTAAATGGTACAAGAGCAGAACATACTTTGACTGTTGTTGTATCTCAAAATGAAGATGGTAGTACACCAATCGGTAATCGAGTAGCTAAAGTAGGTGACTATGTCGTTATTAAATTTAATCTAGAAGATGCAGATGGCGATAATGATACTGGAAAAATCAAAGACACATTAAAAGTTTTTGCAAAAAAAACTAATGGTTGGGAGGCTATGAGTGTTCAGGCGACTGAAGACCATAGTGATGCAATAGCTCGTATATCTTTTAAAATAACTAGTGATTTCGCAGGCGCAGAAAAAATTGGTTTTAAACTTTTAGAAAGAACTGACTTTGGTATTCCTTATACCAATAAATGGTTAGAAGTAAATGATATTTGGGCAACAGGTACTCCTAATACTGCTCCAGTAGATCCTAATAACCCAGAAAACCCTCCAAGTAATCCAACTGATTCAGATAATCCAATTTCTGATGATAATCAGGTAAATAATCCCCATGGTCCAGGTGGTGATAATACAGGTATTGGTAATGGTCCAATTATAACTGATGATGCTGAAATTGGTATTTTCCTAGTCAAAGATGATGGTACTCCAAACAAAGATGTTAACTATAAGTTAAGTTCAGCTCCTGAACCTAAATATGGTCAGACATTCCAAGCTATCGTGTGGATTGATAGCGATCTTACAAATGGTGTAATGGATAGTGGTGCAGTTGAATTAACTGGTTATAATTTTGTCTGGACTCTAGATGGTGAATATAAAGGCAAGTCAGCAAATACAGAAGAAATAGCAAGTGGTGATACTATTACCTTAGCTACGACTAATAGTGATACCATGTACAATAAAGGTACCCCGAACCCGAACTACTATGCTGGTGGTCAAGGTTATCACCTTAAAGTTACAACTAACTAATTTTAAATTTGATTATATTTATAAGTGTAAAAAACCACTCTTTGGAGTGGTTTTTTATTTAATATACGCATAACTTAGTGATGCTTTATATTATTTAAATGTTGTTATAAAATAACTAGAAATCTAATTTACTATCATCAAATATGATTATTCCTTGGCAAAATCTTGATCCACAAACATTAAATAACCTAATTGAATATTTTGTATTACGTGAAGGCACTGACTACGGTTTACAAGAAAAATCACTCCAAGAAAAAGTTAATGATGTTAAACTTCAATTAGAGAATGGTTCGGCAGCACTTTTTTGGTCTCAATTACATGAAACAATTGATATTAAACTAATTAAATAGCAGTTAAAATGATTGTTTGTATATGATTTAGTGCGTAACTTTGTTATAGTGTTAGTGTTGTAAATAAAATGGAGAGGTAGGATTAATGATTGGTAAACAACAGTCGGATACAACGTTAGAATGGTTTTTATCTCATTGCCATATTCATAAATATCCAGCTAAGAGTACCCTTATACATCAAGGCGAAAAAGCAGAAACTCTCTATTATATTTTGAAAGGCTCTGTTGCGGTATTGATTAAAGATGATGAAGGCAACGAAATGATTTTGTCTTACTTAAATCAAAATCAGTTTTTAGGCGAATTAGGTCTTTTTGAAGAAGACACAGAGCGAAGCGCTTGGGTTAAAGCTAAAACAAGTTGTGAAGTAGCCGAAATTTCATACAAAAAATTTAAGCAACTTGTTCAAGTTAATCCTGATATTTTAATGCGTCTTGCCAGTCAAATGGCTAGCCGATTACAAGTAACATCTGAAAAAGTTAGTAATTTAGCATTTTTAGATGTTGCAGGGCGTATAGCACAAACACTTCTAAATCTTGCTAAACAACCCGATGCAATGACACACCCTGATGGTATGCAAATCAAAATTACGCGTCAAGAAATAGGTCAAATTGTTGGCTGTTCGCGTGAAACAGTTGGTCGAATTTTAAAAATGCTTGAAGATCAACATTTGATTTCTGCACATGGTAAAACAATTGTAGTTTATGGTACGCGTTAATTGGACAAAATAATATAATTAATATAATGATTGCGACAATATGAGATATTGCATGACACAAGAAAGATCTATTCCTAGTCATGTGGCTATAATTATGGATGGTAATGGTCGCTGGGCACAGCAACATAATCAGTTACGAGTTATTGGGCATCGAGCAGGCTTGAAAGCAGTTCGAAAAATTGTAGCTTATGCGGCAAAAATAAAGATAAAAGTCCTTACTTTATATGCTTTTAGTAGTGAAAATTGGAAACGTCCACACAATGAAGTTTCTGCCCTAATTTCCCTTTTTATTTATGCATTAAATCGTGAGATAAAAAGTTTAAATAAAAATAATGTTCGTTTGAATATTATTGGTGATATTTCTCGCTTTAGTGAACATTTACAAAATATGATTATTCATGCGCAAAATTTAACGAAAAACAATTCTGGACTAGTACTAAATATTGCTGCTAACTATGGCGGACGTTGGGATATTTTGCAGTCAGCAAAAAAAATTGCTATGCAAGTTACTAACGGAGAAATCAGTTTAGATGATATTACTGAGGATCGTTTTGACTCAACAATGTGTATGAGCGAATTTCCTGAAGTGGATTTAGTTATTCGTACTGGCGGAGAATATCGAATTAGTAATTTTTTGTTATGGCAAATTGCTTATTCTGAACTCTATTTTACCAATACTTTATGGCCTGATTTTAATCAATCTTTATTCGATGAAGCAATCAATGCATTTAATGCCAGAGAACGACGCTTTGGTGGTATTCATAATAAGGAGCATTCATGTTAATCCATCGCATACTTGCTGCAATTGTGCTTATTCCGCTTGTGGTAGCAGTTCTTTTTTTTGTTCCATTACCCGTGTTTTCTTTCACTATTATTCTGGTTTGTGGAGTAGCCGCATGGGAGTGGACTCAGTTTCTTCATATTAGAAAAAAATATTTAAAATTAATTTTTTCTTTTTCAACAGTTATTTTATTGGGCATACTTTATTTGGTTCCGGATTCTATTGAATTTAAAATGAATTTATATAGTATAATTTTATTTTTATCAATCATATGGTGGTTAACTGCTTTGTTTTTAGTAAGTAGCTATCCAACCACGACAAAGTATTGGTGTAATTCAATCTTTATAAAGTTACTATTTGCTTTTTTTACGCTAGCACCGTTCTTTATTAGTATGGTCGAATTAAGAGCAATTAACTACAATTCTAATTCTTATACGGGTGCAATTTGGTTGCTTTACGTCTTTGTGCTAGTATGGGCGACAGATACTGGAGCTTATTTTGTTGGGCGATCATTTGGTAAACGAAAATTAGCGGCAAAAGTATCCCCGGGTAAAACTATAGAAGGATTCATAGGCGGTATTAGTGTAGCAATTGCAATTAGTTTAATTGCTTACATACTTAACATGTTTGACATGACTTTCAGTACATTTTTTATTAGCTCTTTGTTAGCGATTTTAGTTTCGGTTTTAGGTGATTTAACTGAAAGTATGTTTAAGCGTGAAGCAAATATTAAAGATAGTGGTCACTTAATTCCTGGTCATGGTGGAATTTTAGATCGCATTGATAGCTTAACTGCTGCCGTTCCTGTTTTTGCTACATTAGCTTTTTACTTATTATAAAAGGTAATAGATTTTGTTGTGGTCGCTGTTATTGTTTGTTATTACCATGAGTATATTAGTTACTATTCATGAGTTTGGACATTTTTGTGTTGCTCGTTTGTGCAAGGTTCAAGTTGAATGTTTCTCAATTGGTTTTGGTAAAAAAATATGGTCTCATAAATTTTTAAGCGGAACCGAATTGGTAATTGCTATGATTCCGCTTGGTGGTTATGTTAAAATGCTCGACGGTAGAGCAACAACATTATCAAGCAATAACGAAAACTTTGCATTTGATAGAAAAAAAATTTGGCAAAGAACTGCAATTATTTTTGCTGGTCCATTTGCTAATTTTATATTAGCCTTAATTATCTATTGGATCATTTTTTTGATGGGTGTAGTTGTTTATCCTGTTAAAATAAAAGAAGTTATACCTAATACACCAGCTTCTACAGTAATAATACCAGCTGGTGCAGAATTGAAAACTATTGATAATATAAAAGTAGAAACATGGAATGACGTAAATTTAGCCTTAATTGCGGCAATGGGAAAAGCTAATGTGTCTTTTTCTTATATCGATAGCTTTGGTGATGATAACCAGAAAGAAGTTAAAAAAAATGTAGATATCAGTAATTGGCATTTTGATATAGAAAAGGATTCGACAATTACCGCATTTGGTTTTGTTCCTGAAAAGGTGAAAGTTTATCCAATTGTGAGTAAAATTGTATCGGGTTCGGCTGCTGAGAAAGCAGGTCTGCGTGTTGGGGATAAAATTATTGGTTATAATGATCACTCATACGTTGATTGGAATGATTTTTCCAATACAATTAAAACAGCTCAAGCAATGATGTTAAAGGTTAATCGAGGAAATATAGATATTTATCTTAAACTCGTGCCAACTATTGGAATAGATGGAAAAGGTGTCGCTGGTTTGTATCCCAAGTCTGATGCAAGAATTATGCAGTATGGTTTTTTAGAAAGTTTTAATAAAGGTATGGCGCAAACAGTGTTAACCACGAAGTTAACGATTCGTTCGCTTTATCAATTAGTAACAGGTGTTATTGGTCTAAAACATTTGTCTGGACCAATAACAATAGCAAAAAGCGCAGGGCAAACAGCAAGTTATGGTTTTACCTCTTACTTATATTTTCTAGCTTTTATTAGTATAAGTTTGGGCGTTATCAATCTTGTTCCATTACCTATGTTAGATGGCGGGCACCTTGTTTTTTTATTATTTGAAAAGATAAAAGGTAAAGCCTTATCAAATGAAGTACAAGAACGATTTTCTCGTATTGGCTTTTTTTTATTGATGGTAATAATGGGAATTGCACTATTTAATGATATTTTACGATTGTGATGGGATGAGGTTATAAACATTTACGATGAAAATAAATAAATTACTTATAGCATCTTTGTTGTTTAGTACTACAGCAGTATATAGTTCCAATGCATTTTGTGTTGATGATTTTGTAGTAAAAGACATCAAATTTGAAGGTTTGCAACGTGTTACTGTTGGAGCAGCATTACTTGAAATGCCTATTCAAGTCGGTGATTATGTTAATGAAGCTGATTTAGGCCGTATCATTAAATCACTATATTCTAGTGGAAACTTTGATAATATTACCGTTTCTCGTGATGGTGATAGGTTAATTGTTCATGTTCAAGAACGCCCTACTATTGCTAACATAACTTTTTCTGGTAATAAGTCTGTTAAAGATGAGATGCTGAAAAAAAACCTAGATAGTTCGGGTATTCGTGAAGGTGAAGCATTAGATCGTACTATGCTTTCTGGTATAGAAAAAGGCTTAGAAGATTTTTACTATAGTGTTGGTAAATATAATGCTCAAATCAAAGCTGTTGTAACTCCGTTGTCACGTAATCGTGTTGATTTAAAATTAGTTGTAGCTGAAGGTAAATCGGCACTAATTGATCAGATTAATATTGTTGGTGCTAAAGCTTTTTCATCTGAAGAACTTATTTCGCGTTTTACTTTGCGTGATGAAGTACCTTGGTGGAATATGTTTGGAGATCGCAAATATCAAAAACAAAAATTGGCAGCAGATTTAGATGAATTACAAAGTTTTTATTTAAATCGTGGTTATGCTCGTTTTAACATTGAGTCAACGCAAGTTAGTTTAACGCCAGACAAAAAAGGCATATACGTTACAGTTAATATTCATGAAGGTGAACAGTATAAGTTATCTCAACTTGAATTTATGGGTAATTTTGCTGGCCATAAAGGCGAGATTTCCAAAATTGCTAATGAAAAAGTAAAAGTTGGTGAACTTTATAATGGTAAAAAAATTACTGAAATTGAAGATGGCGTTAAGCGTCTACTTGCTAATTTCGGTTATGCGTACCCTAGAGTATCAATTCAGCCTGAAATGGATGATGTCGCACATACGGTTAAATTAGTTGTTCTTGTTGATGTGGGTGAACGTTTTTATGTTCGTAAAATTAAAATAGTTGGCAATACTGTAACCAGCGAAAGTGTAATTCGCCGTGAGCTTCGACAAATGGAGGGGGCTTGGTTAAGTAATGGATTAGTTGAATTAGGTAAAGAACGTTTAAACCGACTTGGATTTTTTGATACTGTTGAAGCTAATACTGAACGTGTGCCTGGTATTGATGATCAAGTTGATATTATTTATAAAGTTGCTGAACGTAATACTGGTAGTATCAAATTTGGTATTGGTGTTGGTTCTGATAGTGGTGTTAGTTTCAATGCCGGTATTTCTCAAGATAACTGGTTGGGAACAGGTAACAGTGTCTCATTTGATGTTAACACAACTGATACAGATAAAACTGCATCTATTTCTATCGTTGATCCTTATTTTACTGTTGATGGTGTAAGTTTAGGGGGTAGTATTTATTATAATACCTATAAAAATGACGATAAAGATGATGAATCAGAATATTCAAGTAAGACTTGGGGCGCATCAGCTAATTTAGGATTCCCAATTAGTGAAAATAATTTTGTTCGTTTTGGTTCTGAATTTGCTAACCATAAGTTATCTGGTATGCAAGCGCAATATGGAATGTGGCGTTATTTCAACTCTATGGGTGAAAAAGTGAACAATAAAAGTTCTATTTCATTTGATACTAATGATTTATTGTTAAATGCTTATTGGACATATAACTCTTTAGATCGTGGATTTTTCCCTACTGATGGACTTAAAATAACAGCTAATGCTAAAGTTACAGCACCATTATTTGAAAATAGGTTCTATAAACTAGTCTCAGATGCGTCTTACTATTATCCTATTGACAATGACCATAACTGGATCTTTTTAACTCGTGCTCGATTAGGCTATGGTGGCGGTTTAGGTGGAAAAGAGTTACCTTTTTATGAAAACTTCTATGCTGGTGGTGCCTCTGTGCTACGTGGGTTTAAATCAAATACTGTAGGTCCTAAAGCGGTATATCTTAATAAAAGTGGAGTTTGCGATAGCTTAGATAATACATCTGGATGTACAAAATCAAAAGATGCTGTAGGTGGTAATGCTATAGCTTTTGCAAGTACAGAGCTAATACTTCCAACGCCATTTGCTAGCGAAAAATATGCTGATAATATTAGAACATCACTATTTTTCGATGCAGGTACTGTATGGGATACTGAATGGAATTTAAAAGGAAAAAATATCCCTGATTATAGTTCCCCATCGGATATTAGGATGTCTGCTGGGCTTGCTGTGCAATGGATGTCTCCATTAGGTCCTTTAGTCTTTTCTTATGCTCAACCGTTTAAGAAATATGATGGTGATTCAACTCAACAGTTTCAATTTAATATAGGTTCTACATGGTAATTCCATGTTATAAAATAGAAAACAAATAGGTGATTAAAGTGAAAAAAATTATATATTTTCTTAGTGTTAGTACGGCATTACTTTTTGCAAGCTTTGTAAATGCTGAAGTAAAAATTGGTGTAGTCGATGTTATGTCAGTATTACAACGTATGCCGCAACGCGAATCGGTTGGTAAAGCATTGGATAGTGAATTTGAAGCAAGAGCTAAATCATTACAAGCTGAAGAAAAGAAAGCAAATGAAGCTGCTGCACGATTAAAAAAAGATGGTTTAACATTGTCTTCATCTGAAAAAACGAAATTAAATAAAACAATTTCTGATTTTGAAAATAAAGCTAAGGCTTTTTCTGCAGATTATCGTAAGCGTGAAACAGAAGAAGCAGAGAAATTATTAATTAAAATCCAAGAAGCTATTAAAGATATAGTCGCAAAAGAAAAATACGATATTATTTTAAAAGCAGAAGCCACCTTATCAGCTTCAGATGCGGTTGACATTTCAGACAAAGTGTTGGAAAAGGTTAAAAAATAATGTTTTCCTTTCGTTTAGAGCAATTAGCTAAGCAACTTGATGCTAGGTTATATGGTGATGGTGATTTAGCCATCACTGGTATAGCATCAATGAATAGTGCTATATCAGGTCAAATTACATTTTTATCTGATAAGAAATTACAAAAGAATTTATTAGAATGCAAAGCTTCTGCTGTGGTAATGACAGAAGAGGGTCTTGAGCATTGGAATGGTGCAGCCCTTATTGTAAAAGATCCATACCTTGCATATGCAAAATTAGCACAATACCTAGATACTACTCCAGCTCCAGCTAAGGATATAGCTACATCAGCAGTGATTGATTCGACTGCTCAATTAGGTAGTAATGTTTCTATTGGCGCTAACGCTGTTATCGAAAGCGGTGTGATATTAGGAGACGATTGTATCATTGGTGCAGGGTGTTTTGTTGGAAAAAATACAACAATAGGTGCAGGTACAAAATTATGGGCTAATGTTTCTATTTATCATAATTGTATTATTGGAGAAAATTGCCTGATTCAATCTGGGACTGTAATTGGTGCAGATGGATTTGGTTATGCTAATGATAAAGGGAAGTGGGTTAAAATTCCTCAATTAGGGCGTGTTGTCATTGGCAATAAGGTTGAAATTGGTGCCTCAACGACAATTGATCGCGGTGCTCTTGATGATACTATTATTGGTAATGGTGTTATTATTGACAATCAATGTCAGATTGCTCATAACGATGTAATTGGAGATCATACGGCCGTTGCTGGTGGCGTTATTATGGCTGGAAGTTTAACTATTGGTCGACATTGTTTGATTGGTGGTGCAAGTGTTATTAATGGACATATGGAAATATGTGACCAAGTTACAGTAACAGGTATGGGTATGGTAATGCGCCCAATTACACAGCCAGGTGTTTATTCATCAGGTATTCCATTGCAAGAAAACAAAGTATGGCGAAAAACGGCATCATTAGTTTTACATATTGACGAAATGAATAAACGCTTGAAAGCGCTTGAGAAGAAACTATTAAATGTCTCGACGTAGACGATTGCGGTCGGTATAATGCATGCCTATTTTTTAATTTTTTAGCTCAATTATCGTTTTTATATAATTATGAGCAAATAATATTCAATAATTTCGAGGTATAAACATGCAAGTTTCGGTAGAAACAACACAAGGATTAGGTCGACGTTTATCTATTACAATTAAAGCTGAAGATATTAAAAAAGCGGTTGATAAAGAGCTTATTAATAAAGCAAAAAAAGTACGCATTGATGGTTTTCGTAAAGGAAAAGTGCCTTTAAAAATTGTTGAACAACGTTATGGTGCTTCTATTTTACAAGATGCTTTAGGCGATTTGATGCAACGGAATTTTGTTGACGCTATTATTCAAGAAAAATTAAATCCAGCTGGAGCTCCGACTTATACTCCACAAGAATATAAAAATGGTGAAGATTATACATTTACTGTTGAATTTGAAGTTTACCCAGAAATAAAAGTTGAAAATTTAGATAAAATTGAAGTTGAAAAACCAGTTGCAGAAGTTGCTGATGCAGATGTTGAAACAATGATTGAAACATTACGCAAACAACAAGGTACTTGGAAAGAAGTTGAAAAAGCGGCTGAAGAGCAATATCGTGTTACTTTGGATTTTGTCGGTCAAGTTGATGGTGCCGAGTTTGAAGGTGGTAAGGCTAATGATTTTGCTTTAGTATTAGGGCAAGGTCGTATGATTCCAGGTTTTGAAGATGCAATTATTGGTCATAAAGTAGGTGATAAGTTTGATATTAATGTGACTTTCCCTGAGGACTATCATGCTGAAAACCTAAAAGGTAAACCTGCTGTATTTGCATCTACACTTAAAAAGGTTGAAGAACTTGAATTACCTGAACTTACCGAAGACGTTGTTAAACGCTTTGGTATTGTAGATGGTACCGTTGAAAGTTTGAGAGCTGAAGTTCGTAAAAATATGACAAGAGAACTCAACGCAACAATTCGTAACAAAGTTAAAACACAAGCTATTGATGGTTTAGTTAAAAATAATGAGATTGATGTACCTGTGGCATTAATCGATCGTGAAATTGATGTGTTACGTCAACAAGCCTTATCTCGCTTTGGCGGTAATGTCAAACAAGGTATGGAATTACCGAAAGAACTATTTGAAGCTGAGGCTAAAAAACGTGTTGCTACAGGCTTATTATTTAGTGAAATAATTGAAAGTAATAAATTAACTGCAGACGAATCGCGTGTTCAAGCATTAATTGATGAAATTGCGACTGCATATGAAGATCCAAAAGAAGTTTCAGAATATTATCATAAAGATAAAAAAGCGATGGAGAATATTCGAGCTGTTGCATTAGAAGATCAAGTTGTAGATCTGTTATTAGCTAGTGCGAAAGTAACAGAAAAGAATTATTCATTTTCTGAATTAATGAATCAGCAGATAGCTTAATCTATTAGCTTTTTCATTTAATTTAAAAACGCTCACTTTTAAGCCCAAATATGTATTATCTGTTTGGGCTATTTTGTTAATTAGGAGATAAAAATGCCTTTTGAATCATATATGGGTGTTATTCCAATGGTAGTTGAACAAAGCTCTCGGGGTGAACGAGCTTATGATATTTACTCACGGTTATTAAAAGAGCGAGTTATATTTTTGACGGGTCAAGTTGAAGATAATATGGCAAACCTTATTATTGCTCAAATGTTATTTCTAGAAGCAGAGAATCCTGATAAAGATATCTATTTGTATATCAATTCACCTGGTGGGGTTGTTACAGCTGGCATGGCTATTTATGATACAATGCAATTTATAAAACCAGATGTTAGTACAATTTGTTTGGGACAAGCTTGTTCAATGGGGTCATTGCTTTTAACAGCTGGAGCTAAAGGTAAACGTTATTGCTTACCAAATGCACGTGTCATGATTCACCAACCATTAGGTGGTTTTCAAGGACAGGCTTCTGATATCCAAATACATGCACAAGAGATTTTACAGGTAAAAAACCGGCTAAATAATATTTTAGCAATGCACACAGGTCAAGATATTAGTGTGATTGAAAAAGATACCGACCGTGATAATTTTATGTCTGCCGATAAAGCAGTTGAATATGGTTTAGTTGATGCCATATATAGTAAACGATCTTAATGTTGGGTAGGTGATAAACGTGAATAAAGAAAGTTCAGAAAAATTACTCTATTGTACTTTTTGTGGTAAAAGTGAGCATGAAGTCCGTAAACTTATTGCTGGTCCATCATCTATTTATATTTGTAATGAATGTATAGGATTATGTAATGATATTTTAAAAGAAGAGAAAAAAAGTTTTCTTTCTCATGAAGAGTTTATTAGTAAACCATTACCAACACCACACGAAATTAGAGAGCATCTTGATGAATACGTAATTGGTCAAGAAAGAGCTAAAAAAGTTTTATCTGTTGCTGTTTATAATCATTATAAGCGCTTACGTAACCATGCTAGTCGTAGTGATGTTGAATTAGGCAAAAGTAATATTTTGCTTATAGGACCAACTGGTAGCGGTAAAACATTATTAGCTGAAACATTAGCTCGTTTTTTAGATGTACCTTTTGCTATGGCTGATGCAACAACACTAACTGAAGCTGGTTATGTTGGTGAAGATGTAGAAAATATTATTCAAAAATTATTACAGAATTGTGATTATGATGTTGAAAAAGCTCAGAGGGGTATTATTTACGTTGATGAAATCGATAAAATTTCACGAAAATCGGATAACCCATCTATTACTAGAGATGTTTCTGGTGAGGGAGTTCAACAGGCTTTATTGAAAATTATTGAAGGCACTATCGCTTCTGTTCCGCCAAAAGGTGGACGTAAACATCCTCAGCAGGAGTTTTTGCAAGTAGATACTTCAAAAATTCTATTTATTTGTGGTGGTGCATTTAGTGGTTTGGATAAAGTCATTGAAAATCGTGTATCAATTAACACAGGAATAGGTTTTGGTGCTGAGGTAACAAGTACTAAAAATAAACTTTCTGAGTCGGAGCTATTAGCTAAAATTGAGGCTGAAGACTTAGTTAAGTTTGGTTTAATTCCTGAGTTTATCGGAAGATTACCTGTTATAGGAACATTATCCGAATTAGATAAAAATGCTTTAATTAATATTCTGACGGAACCTAAAAACGCCTTGACTAAACAATTTCAAACTTTGTTTGAGTTAGATGGTGTTGAACTTGAGTTTACGAGAGAAGCCTTGGATGCTATCGCTATAAAAGCGATGCAAAGAAAAACAGGAGCGAGAGGTTTGCGTTCAATTGTTGAAAATATATTATTAGATACAATGTATGACTTACCATCAATGGATACTATTAACAAAGTAATTGTTGAAAAAGAAACCGTTGAACAATCTCTAGCACCGAAATTAATCCATCGTGAAGATGCTGAAATCTCGGCTTGAAATATATATTTGCCATCATAGATATGATGGCAAGAGCTATACCTCAAATTAATATTAAAGCAGAATTTCCGTAAATACTGTCAAGATGTTCTAGAATTAGTGTATGTTAAAACAAAAAAGATAGGCTTGAATATCTAAAAATGACCCCAATATTTATCTAATAGATTTGTACTACTAGAGAGAATAAAATGAAAATAAAACGAACTAAACAAATGATTATGCCTATTTTACCATTGCGTGATGTTGTTGTATTTCCACATATGGTAATTCCTCTCTTTGTTGGTAGAAGTAAATCAATACGTTGCTTAGAAGCTGCAATGGAAATGGATAAGCAAGTCTTTCTTGTAACCCAAAAAAATCCTTCTCAAGATGATCCTGATATAGATGATTTATATGATGTCGGAACTGTGGCTAATGTTTTACAATTACTTCAATTGCCAGATGGAACAGTAAAAGTTCTTGTTGAAGGTATTGCAAGAGCTAAAATGAATGACATTGTTGAGAACAACGACAATGAATATTTTATTGCAAAAGTCAAACCATTAAGTGAAGTAAAAAAAGCCGCGGATATAAGTGAAGCCATGATACGCTTGACTTTATCTAACTTTGATGAATACTCAAAACTAAACAAAAAAATAACTCAGGAAATTGTTGATTCTATACATTTTTTGAAAGAGCCTTCACGTTTAGCCGACTCTATTGCTGCAACTCTATTCTTGAAAGTTGAACAAAAACAAGAGATTTTAGAAACCGCTAATCTTATAAAGCGTTTTGAATTGCTTATTTCATTGATGGAATCAGAAATTGATTTACTACAAGTTGAAAAAAATATTCGACACCGAGTTAAACAACAAATGGAAAAGGCTCAAAGGGAGTATTACCTAAATGAGCAAATTAAAGCGATTCGTAAAGAGTTAGGCGATATAGATAATAAACCTGATGAATATGAAGAATTAAAAGAAAAAATTACTAAAGCTAAAATGCCAAAAGAAGCTACAGACAAAGCATTAGCTGAGCTTAATAAACTTAAAATGATGCCAGCGATGTCTGCTGAGGCAACGGTTGTTCGGGGATATATTGATTGGATGCTTCAAGTTCCTTGGTATAAGCGTAGTAACGTTAAAAAAGATATTGAAGCTGCACAAAAAGTTTTAGATAAAGATCATTATGGACTTGAACGTGTAAAAGATAGAATTTTAGAATATTTAGCAGTTCAAGGGCGTGTTAATAAAGTTAAAGGTCCAATTTTATGTTTAGTTGGTCCTCCTGGTGTGGGGAAGACCTCACTTGGACAATCAATTGCTAAAGCGACAGGGCGTCAGTATATACGAATGGCGCTTGGTGGTGTACGTGACGAAGCTGAGATACGTGGACATAGGCGTACATATATAGGTTCAATGCCAGGTAAATTAATTCAACGTATGGTAAAAGTGGGGGTTAAGAATCCGTTATTTTTATTAGATGAGATAGATAAGATGGCATCGGATATGCGTGGCGACCCTGCATCTGCATTATTGGAAGTGCTTGATCCTGAACAAAATAATGCTTTTAGTGACCATTATTTAGAAGTTGACTACGATTTATCTGATGTGATGTTTGTTGCAACGGCTAACTCTATGAATATTCCTGCGCCATTATTGGATAGGATGGAAGTTATTCGTCTTTCTGGCTATACAGAAGATGAGAAATTGAATATAGCAAAACAACACTTAATTGCTAAGCAGATAGAAAATAATGGTTTGAAATCAAAAGAAATTAGTATTGATGACTCAGCTATTATTGGAATCATTCGTTATTATACACGGGAAGCTGGAGTTCGAAATCTAGAAAGAGAGATTGCAAAAATTTGTCGTAAAGTTGTTAAGCAATTAGCATTAAATAGCAAATTGAAAAAAGTAACGGTAACACAAGATAACTTAAAAGATTTCTTGGGAATACAGCGTTTTGATTACGGTAAGGCAGATAATGAAAACCGTATTGGGCAAGTTATTGGTCTTGCGTGGACAGAAGTTGGTGGAGACTTACTTACTATTGAATCAGTAAGTGTACTAGGTAAAGGAAAATTGACTTACACTGGTTCATTAGGTGATGTTATGCAAGAATCGATTCAAACGGCATTAACAGTTGTTCGATCTCGTGCAGAAAAATTGGGTATTAATAGTGATTTTTATGAAAAACGCGATATCCATGTACATGTGCCTGATGGAGCAACGCCAAAAGATGGACCGAGTGCAGGTATCGCAATGTGTACTTCACTAATTTCAACATTAACGGGTAATCCAGTTCGTTCTGATGTTGCTATGACTGGCGAAATAACATTACGTGGTGAAGTTTTACCTATCGGCGGATTAAAAGAAAAATTATTAGCTGCACACCGAGGAGGAATTAAAACTGTATTGATTCCAATGGATAATGTTAAAGACTTGGAAGATATTCCTGATAATGTAAAATCTGAAGTTGATATACATCCAGTAAAATGGATTGATGATGTGCTTACAATTGCATTGCAGAATAATCCATTTGGTGTAGAGTCAGTACCAATAACTAGAAAAACTATTAAGAAATTAAAAAATAGCGTTGATAGTCCTGCTATATTAAACTAGTTATTTATTAATTTAATAAAAGATCAACTCTATGTTGATCTTTTTTTTGTAGTACATAATATTCGGACAATAGCCAATTTAGTTAAATATGCTATACTTTTACAATTCAACATTTGGTATGGAGAATCGCAATAAATGATGGAGACAATCCGAACAGCAGCAAATAATATTGTTGTTAAGATTATTTTTGCAATAATTATTTTATGTTTTATTTTCACTGGCGTCGGATTTCTAGGCTTTGGTGGCAGTGTAAGTGTTCAAGATCAACAGAAATATATCGCAAAAGTTGATGGTGAAGGTATTAGTCGGGCCGAATTCGAAGCTCAAGCTAGAGCAGTAACAGCGAATGCTGGAGGCGATAGTTCTTTTATCAAAAAATTACGCCGTAATGTTTTATCTTATCAAATTGATAATTATTTAGCTTATAAATTTTCAGAAAAAGTTGGTGTAGCTATTAGTAATGATCAAATCAAAAAGTTTATCAAAAAACAAAAAGAGTTTTTTAAAGATGGTAAATTTGATAATCAGACATATTTAAACCTTCTAGCTGAAAATAATTTTACTCCAGATAGTTATGCTGAAATTATAAGAACTGTATTACAGCAACAACAGACTGTTAATGCTATAATAAATAGTAATTTTATTCTGCCAATTGATTCTGAAATAGCTTCTCTTAAAAATCAAACTAGAAGTGTATATGCTACTTCTGTTAATGCTTCTGTAAGTGATATTGATGAGTCGAATATTACGTTAGATGATGAACAAAAATATTATAACGAACATTCAAAAGATTTTTTTAAAAATGAGCGTGTAAAAGTTAAATATATTATGACTTCTGACGAATCTTTGAGAAAAACAATTAGCGTTACTGAAAAAGAAATTAAAAATGAGTATGATAAAAATATTAAAACTTATTCATATCCAGCTAAGAGAGCTTATAGTGTAATTTTTGTGACTAATAAAGAACAAGCTAATGAAATTGCAAAGGATCTTTCGTCTGGAGCTGATTTTGATACTATTGCTAAAACTGTTAATCAGAATCATGATATTTCACCTTATGGCAAAAATGGTTCATTAGGCTGGTTTGCTGATGATGATTCATTACCTCAAGTTTTTAAAGATGCTCAATTAAAGAAAGTAGGGAAAATCTCATCGCCAATAGCCGTTGATAGTGGTTACGCAATAGTGAAATTAGATGGTATACAACCTAAAAAAGTTATGGATTTCGATTATGCTAAATACCAAATCAAGCCAAAACTCACTGAACAAAAAATACAAAAAGCTTTAGAAAATGAAGAGAATAAAATTAAAACTGCATTACATGATTCTCCTAAAAGTATTGAAGAGCTTGCTAACAAACTTGGATTTGAAGTAAAGACCTCAAATTGGATATCTTTCAACGATAAGTTTTCACTTGCTGCTCATCCTGAGGTTAGGGATGTGATTTTTAGTGAAGAAATGATAGTCGATGGTAAGGCAACGGATAAAATTTCTGATTTAATACCTGTAGATAGGAGTTTTGGGAAGTTTGATTTTGTTGTACAAACAGTTGATTATCGCCCTGAAGGTATAGCTCCATTTGATGAGGTTAAAGATGATATTCATAAAAAACTTTTTACAGAAAAGGCTCAAAGCCAGTTTAGATCTAGTGTTGATAATATATTGACTCAACTTAACGAAACTGGAAAAGCCAAAAATGTCCAATTTGCAAAAAAATATGTTTTGAATCGAAATTCAACAGAACTTGATCAAAAAGTTGTTAATATGGTCTTTAATTTAAATCCTTCAGTATCTGGGAAGACTGTTTATGGTGTGGAGTTTTTAGATGATAAAAATGCTTATATTGTTGCGCTAACTAAGGTAGATACCCCAAAAGAATATGAAGATATTTCTTCTGAGTTATTACCTTTATTTATTAATAATATGCATTATTATCTTGCTGCTGACATACGCTCTAAGGCTAAGATAGAAATTATGCCTGATTCCAATTTGTGATTTAACTCCCAAAATAGTAGAAATAATTGAAAAAATGAAAAGTCACTTAGGTGGCTTTTCTCATTTTTATTATTAATGAAATTTTTTTATTTGATGAAGTGAGATAGTTATAAAGCAAATTTAATTGCGTAACTATTTTATGAGGTTAATCAAATGAAAGTATTTTCACTATTATGTATTATATTATCAAGTTTTATTTTTTCGAACATAAGCTTTGCTAATTCGGTTCCAGAAACACCAACTTCCGTTAAACAAGAACAAAAACAAGTTGCTCAAGTAAATATCAATACTGCAACAGCAGAAGAATTATCAAAAGTATTAACTGGGATTGGGGCAAGTAAAGCTCAGAAGATAATAGAATACCGAGAAAAGTTTGGTCCTTTTGTTTCAGTTGAGCAGCTAAAGGAAGTTTCAGGTATTGGACAGGCAACATTGGATAAAAATGCTGGTAAAATAATATTATAATTTATTATCTCCACTAATTAGTATTGGTGGAGATAATATCACTTTAATTATCAATGGGATCGACATCAATACTCCATCTTACTTTTGATGTTTCACTCCATTTTCCTATTACGATTAATAGTTGATCCAAAATTTTCTGTAATTGTTGTCTACTTGTATGTTGAAGTAGTAATTGCCAACGATGATATCCTGCTTTTTTCGGTTGACTTGCAGGCATTGGCCCCAACTGCCATAAAGTATTATTACTATGTTCTTTTAGCCAATCATGCACATGTTGTAAGAATGCTGGAGCGTAATGATTGTTACGATCAGCTGCACGAATTAATGTTTGGTAACTAAACGGAGGTAATTGTGTATGTTGCCGTTCTTGTAACGTTAATTTAGCAAATTTTTCATAACCTTGAGTTAGTAAAATATTGAGTAAAGGGTGATCTGGATGATATGTTTGTAAAATAACTTGTCCAGCTTTAGTTTCACGACCTGCTCTTCCTGATACTTGAGTATAAATTTGTGCAAATCGCTCAGTTGCCCTAAAATCACTTGAGAATAATGCCCCATCAACATCGACAATTCCAACTAAAGTTACATCCGGGAAATGATGCCCTTTAGCTAAAATTTGCGTGCCAACTAAAATGTGTGCGCCACCTTGTTGAATACTTTGTAAATAGTTATCTAATGCGCCTTTTTTATTCACTGTGTCTCGATCAATGCGGCTAATTTTAATATTAGGAAAGAGGATTTCAAGTTGTTGTTCAAGTTGTTCTGTTCCAAATCCAATAGGCATTAAATGAGTTGATCCACATTTTGGGCATTGTTTAGGAATCGTCCTCGGTGTATCACAATAATGACATATAAGTTTGTGTTGTTTTTGATGTAGTGTATAAGGTCTATCACAGCGAGGACATTCAGCAATCCATCCACAGTCATGGCATATTAACAATGGTGAAAAGCCTCGGCGATTTAAAAATAGCATTACCTGATTATTATTAGATAAATGTTTTTTTATTTGTTCAATTAATGGTTGAGATAAACCTGCAGTAAGTACTAACCCACGCAGATCCAAAATTGACTGTTTGGCTAGCATTGCATTACCGGCTCTTTCGGTTAATTGTAATAAATGGTATTTGTGATTTTGTACATTATTGAGTGTTTCAAGCGACGGTGTTGCGGAGCCTAAAACAATTGGAACATTGTTAAATTTTGCTCGAATAATTGCTAAATCTCGGGCATTATAACGCCAACCTTCTTGTTGTTTATAGGAACTATCATGCTCTTCATCAATAATAATCATTCCTAAGTCTTTAAAAGGAGTAAAAAGTGATGAGCGAGTGCCAACAACAATAGCATTTTCACCATGTTTACTTCTTAGCCAAACAGTGAGTCTTTGTTTATCCGTTAATCCTGAGTGCAAAATATCAATTGGCGCATTAAAGCGTTTTTTGAAACGTCCAATTGTTTGTGGTGTTAACCCAATTTCTGGAACTAGTACTAATGCTTGCTTACCTGTAGCTAATATATTAGATAGTATATTTAAATATACTTCTGTTTTACCCGATCCAGTCACTCCTTCTAATAAAAATACTTCAAATTGATGATTTTTGTTGTTGATTGTTTCTATAGCATAGGTCTGTTCTTTATTTAGCTGAATTGAACTAGTATTTGTTGAAAAATTGGTTTGCCATTGAATATTATCGGATTGGCAGTTTACTTGTTCTATAAGATTTTTTTTCTGTAATTCTTTATAAATAGTGTTATTTACGTCATTTTCAGAAAGAGTATTATTTCTGAATGATGATAATAATAATTTTTGTTTCGGAGTCCGTGATAACGATTCTAAATCAATATTTTTACCCAATTGAGTTAATTGCCATCGTTTGGTGTCTTCCTTGATTGCTTTTCGCCCTTGTCGTAATAAAACAGGTATAGAATGAAAAAGAACTTCGCCAATAGGATAATGGTAATAACTAGCAGCCCAGTTTAACAACCGCCAAATAGAAGGTGTAAAAACAGGTTCAGTATCAATAACAGTTGTAATCGTTTTTAAGCTTTCAATATCAAATTCAGTTTTTTCGTCAATACTAACAATAATTCCTATTGCGTCACGTTTACCAAAAGGAACTTTAACCCGCATTCCAACTTGAGCTGGTTTAGTTAATTGATAATCAAATATTTGGTAAAGTGGTACAGGTAAGGCTATATGAGCGATAAGCATTAAAAAATCACAGATATTATAATTTATATAAAACTATATTGTACGCAGTTTTTACATAACCCGCAAAAGTTATAAAAACAATCTAGTTTTTATTCATCTAGATTTATTACATTAATAGCCTTAAAAGGATTAGTAGTAACTATTAATAAAATTTGCTATCTTGGTAAAAATTGATAATTAATAAAATAGTAGGGATTAAAGGATGAGCGAATCATTTTCGCACATTAATCAGCGAGGTGAAGCCTGTATGGTTGATGTCTCAGAAAAACTAATAACAACACGCGAAGCAAGAGCTGAGTCATTAGTCTTAATGAATGCTGAAACATTGAAGATGATTATTGAGGGTAAACATCATAAAGGCGATGTTTTTGCAACAGCAAGAATTGCAGGGATTCAAGCTGCTAAAAAGACTTGGGAGCTTATTCCGCTTTGTCATCCACTTTTTTTGAGTAAAATTGAAATTAACATAGAAGTAGATCAAATAAAAAATTGTGTCCGAGTTCAATCGCTTTGTCGATTGAATGGGCAAACAGGTGTTGAAATGGAAGCAATGGTTGCCGCATCTATTGCAGCATTAACCATTTACGACATGTGCAAAGCGGTTCAAAAAGATATGGTGATTTCTCAAGTAAGATTGTTGACGAAAAGTGGTGGTAGGTCAGGGGAGTTTATTGCTCAAAAGGTTTAATAGATAGAAAATGAATAAAGTTATTTTTTTCGCTCAAATTAGAGAATTAGTTGGGACTGAGAGTGTTATGTTAGATGCTAATCAACTTTCAGTTTCCTATCTTATCGATCAGTTAAGTGAGCGTGGTGAACAATGGTTTTTGGCGTTTAAGGAAAACTCTGTTTTATGCGCTGTAAATCAAACGTTGGTTGATTTTGATTATATTGTGAAAGAAGGCGATGAAATCGCTTTCTTTCCTCCTGTAACAGGTGGATAATATTATGGATCTTATCAAGGTTAGTGAGCAGCCGATTGATATTAATAAGTTAAACGATTGGCTTTCACAATTACCACAAGATGGTGCTGTTGTCTCTTTTATGGGCAAAGTTCGTAGTAATGAAAAACAAACGATAAGCTTATTTTTAGAACATTATGCAAGAATGACAGAGAAAGTCTTGGCTAATATCATAGCCCAAGCTAGAGAGCGGTGGCAATTAAGTCGAGTTGCGGTAATTCATCGAGTAGGTGAAATTAGCGCAAACGAAAAGATTGTTTTTGTGGGAGCAAGTAGCGCACATCGTTCAGATGCGTTTGCAGCAGTAGAGTTCATTATGGATGTATTAAAGAACGAAGCGCCTTTTTGGAAAAAAGAACGAACGCCCCAAGGCGAAACTTGGGTTGAAGCAAAAAAAACAGATAAAGAAGCTTTGAGAAAATGGTATTAGTATTTATTTAGTATATAATGATATTAAGTTATGTCATTCTTTTTTAACGAGAGGTAATTAATGAGAAATTATTCACCTAATGGTTCGATTATTGAACAATCTAGTAATCGCGTGCAAACATACATGAGTCATGTTTATGGTTGGATGACCGTCGGATTACTATTAACAGCTCTGGTTGCTTGGTTTGCATCCAATAACTATGAGCTTTTGAACGTTTTATATCAAGGTATGTGGGTATTGCTTATTGCTGAATTTGCTTTAGTTATTGCCATTTCTGCATTGATTAATCGCCTTTCTGGAGCTGTTGCGACAACATTATTCATGCTTTATTCGGTTTTAAATGGTTGCACATTTTCGATTTATTTTATTGTTTATACTTCATCATCAATAGCAAGTGTATTTTTTATTACTGCTGGAATGTTTGCAGCTTTGGCTCTTTATGGTTATACCACTAAACGTGATTTGTCTGGTTTTGGACGCTTTTTATTTATGGGATTAGTAGGTGTTGTAATTGCTTCGCTCGTTAATATCTTCATGCAAAGCCAGCCATTAATGTGGGCTATTACGTATATTGGTGTATTTGTTTTTGCTGGATTAACAGCTTATGATACACAAAAACTGAAAGAGTTAGGCGATCAATTATCGCAGGATGATCCTAATATGTTTAGGCGATTTGTTATTTTAGGTGCACTAACCCTTTATCTTGATTTTATTAACTTATTCATTATGTTGTTAAGAATTTTTGCAGATCGTCGATAACTGTATTTCATTCAACTAAAAGGGCTCTAAATTGAGCCTTTTTTATTAAAATTTTATTAGAATCGTATTTTTTTAGTGCTAGTTTGTTAAAAAGTTTCAGGAAAGACTATGTTTCAATATAAAATACAGTAAAATTCTTATTATAATGAATTAATAACTTACTTAACACTATGAAAAAATTATACTATTTTGCCTTAATTAATCTATTTATTTCATCAATACTATCAATTCGTTTTTTTCTTGTCCCTGAGGCATCATTTAATTGGCCGAGTGTGGCATTTTCAATATTTGCTGTATTGGGGCATTTTTTCTCGGCTTATTTATTACTTTTGGTTGTTTGTATACCTCTTTTATGGTTTAAACAAGTTATTCGCAATATTATTTTAGCTGCAATATTTAGCTTTATTCAAATTGGATTATATATCGATACTATTGTATTTCAACAGTATCGATTTCACGTAAATCAATCTGTCTTATCCATGGTTTTGTCTGGACAGGTTGTCGATTTTTCGATAATTACCTATTTTTTAATGTTTACGCTTATTGTTGTTGTATTTTGCACCGAGTATTTTATTCTTTACTTGCTCAATAACAAATTAACTTCATTGCATAAAAATTCAAGAATTGTTTTATTATCAACAATATTTCTTTTTAGTTCATTTTTAATTAGTCATGTTGTGCACATGATTGCATTTTATTATGCTTATTCGCCTATTATGGTAGTGAAAGAATATATTCCACTTTATCGACCATTTACGTCGAAAAAAATCATGAATTTTTTTGACGAAAAAGGGCAACGAAAAGTCGTGTATAACAAAGATAATAGTAATGCTAGTGTTGATTACCCGAAAAATCCTTTGGTGATTAATCCAGAAAATAAAAAAACTAAAAATATTATGTTTATTGTTTTGGATTCTTGGCGATATGATACGTTTAGTGAAGAAATTTCGCCTAATACATTTCGTTTTGTTAAGCAGAATAATGGGGTCATTTTTGATAACCATTATTCAACTGGTAATGCAACACGTACAGGTATTTTTGGTTTGTTTTATGGTATTCCTGGTACTTATTGGGATTCATTTTTACGAAATAGTGTTCCTTCACTCTTTATCACAACACTACAGAAAGAAAACTATAATATTGGGATTTTTACGTCAGCTAAAGTGACTGCTCCAGAATTTGATCGAACAGCCTTTGTTACCATTAAAAATTTAAGAATTAGTAGTAAAGATGGTTCGGCATCTAATCGAGATAAACAAATTACTGATGATTGGCTTGCATGGTATAAACTACGAGATACATCTAGACCGACATTTTCTTTTTTATTTTATGATGCTCCTCATGCTTATGACTTTCCTGACGATTTTTCGGTGAAATTCAAACCTATTGGTGATCTTAATTATATGACATTGAGTAATGACACCGATCCTTTGCCTATTTTTAATCGTTACAAGCAAAGTGTTTATTATGATGATTATTTACTACAAAATATTTATGATGAGCTTGTAGAATCAGGTTCGTTAGATAATACAATATTGATTATTACAGGTGATCATGCTCAAGAGATGAATGATAATAAATTAGGCTTTTGGGGGCATAATGGTAATTACACAGATGCACAAACAAAGGTGCCTTTTATTATTATTGGTGGTAAAGAATTAGAGAGCCTTAAAAATAATAGTACAAAAATAACAAGCCATGAAGATGTCGTTCCAACCCTAATGAAACATTATTTATATGTGAAAAATGATATAAGCGATTATTCGACAGGTTATGATTTATTTAATCCTATAACTGACCGTAACTGGCTTTTGATGTCTAATTATAGTTCTTATGCGGTGAGAACATCTGATAATATTTATCTTGTTAATCGATTAGGTATTAGTCATTATATGGATTTACATAATCGTGAAGTTGATGAAGTGCCAAATTATCAATATATTCAAGAAGCAATGAATCATATGCGTTATTTTTCTCAATCAGGAAAAAATAGCTTAATAAATAAAAACAATTAATTATTAATATTAAGTTGATAATACGGTTAAATTATATAAAGCAATTTCAGGTGAAACATCTTATGATGTTTTTAGAGGATTATTTCAATCATGAAGTGTGAATAGCTCAATTCTTTTTTACAAATAATTGATAAAAATTTGGATATATAATTGATTTTATTGTTTTCATTTGTGTTAATAAAGATCCTATATATCAATAAAACAGAGATCACATTAATGTTGTTTTTGGCGTACTTTTGTTTAGCATATGATATATTAAAACTCTTTATGATTTGCTTTTAGAATAACGACATAGAGCAAATTAACACTTATGACAATAAAGTAACAATAATTGCCTTGATACCACTAAAACCGATGTAAAGGCCCTTTTATAATTTCATTAATTTGCATTATAAAAATACCTTGTTAAAATAAACCAGAAGCAAATTAAAGCATTATTCAAAAACGATATAATATTATTATTTTTAATTTATAAAAATATGGCTGGTTTGTATGATTCTGGAATTTAAAAATTATAAAAATGATCTCTTAAATCAAAGTACAATAAAAGATAAATATTAAGAATGGGTTTTATGGCTAATTTTCTAAAAAAAACATTTGGGGCATTAACTCTAGGTTATTTGATACGACAATATCTATTTTGTTTAATATTTGTTGTACCGCTTTTTTGTTTAATCATATTTAAGTTTAAAAATCCTGAAAGTATATATTTAGGTATATGTATTTTAATACAATGGGGATTATATCCATATTCTAGATTTGTTTATGAAGGTGTTGTGAATTACATAGTTGGGGATAATTTATTTATTGTACGAACAGAATTGTTCTTAATAGTAAAAATATGGACAATGGCGCTGTGTTTTGGTTTTGCTTGGTTACTTGCTCCACTAGGTTTATTATATTTATATTTTCGATCGCCTTAGTTAGATGGATTTACCTTGCTATGCATTATTAAAAATATAAGTAATATAGCAATGATAATTCTGATACTTACTTTATATTGGGCTTTCTTTTTTATCCAAGCATGACTACTCACTAAAATTAGACGTACTTTTTTATAGTATTGCTGTATTAAAAGGTTATATTATGAATTGTTATAAGTTAGCAAGATAAAGCAGATTAACACTTGTAATAACCAAGTAAAAAACTACCAAACTATTACTAGCATAAAACACAATGCTACCAAGAGAGATTTATGAATCAACAAAATACCAATAATTGCCTTGATACGACTCAAACCGATGTAAAACGCTCTTTTATAATTTCAATTATGCATAAATTAGTTCCTTTTTCGATGATTTGGGTAAGTTTAGTTTTAATGTATGGCGTAATATGTATGTACACTAACACTGTTGGACAAGATGAGTTTTACCGTTTTATCTTCTTTTTGCGTAGCCCTTTTATTGTGATGCTTAATTGTATTGCATTATTTATTAGTGTTTACCATTCAATAGTTTGGTTTAATTTAATACCCAAAGCTTTACCTTGCACAATATTTAATAAAAAATCTAACGCATTATTACTGATTGCGGGACTGTGGATGGTGATGCTAACTGTTTCGATTTTTTTATTTTTATTTGTATTGAAGTGAGTGGTATTGAATTAATGAAAAATCAACAAATTCAAGTTAAAAATACTGATGGAAAAGTCATAAAAGGATTATTTGCTTTAGGCGGTACATGGGCTGCAATTTTTTTACCAGTTGTGCTTGTCATTTTGGCATTTATTATTCCTTTTGGCGATGCAATAACACGTTCTTATATTCTTAAAATAGCCAATAAAGAAATTGGTAAAGTTTTTTTATTTTTGATGATTTCATTACCTATCTGGTGTGGATTACAACAAATTTTATCCATTTTACACGAGCGAAAAATCTATCCTAAACGTGAAAAATTACTGACGCTTGGATTAGCATTAGCATGGACATTACATGCTATTTATATATTGTTTATTCGAATGTAAGAGATATTTTTTGAATTGTAAGAACAACGGCAAAAATACACAAAACGTTATTAATCAAATCACGTTTTGTGTATTTTTAAGACTAATAATAAGTAAGTTCGCGGGTAATAGTTGTCTGTTTACCACCGTTATTATTTTTAATTTTAATTGCTGTTAGCCAATCGTTTTTTTCATTAAAGGTTGAAAAATTAGTTACATAATGAGCCGCTTCTTTGCCTGATGACATATAAGTAGCTTCAATGGTTGTTAACCGATGATGACCATTATCATATTGATACGAAAAATCACTCTCATTTTTCATATTATTACTAAATTGATACGACACTTTGGTTAACTGTTGCTCTTGATATCCAAATGTATAAATTGAAGCCCCTTTTTGTTCTTTACCTGTATAGTTACCATTCTCATCAGTTTCTTTAAGTAGCCATTGTACATTTTTATTGATAAGACAATTATTACTGTCGTATACATAATTATCTGTTTCAAAAAAGACAAAATCGGTCGCTTTTTTAGTTTGCTGTGATACGACAATTTTGCCTTGTTCATCGGTATTAAATTGGATAATGCTGTTAGTTTTATCTTCTACATCTTCAATGATATTTTCCCAACCAGATTTATTTTTTTGTAGGTGTTCCGAGTAAATACGGGTATTTTTATCTGAATAAAGATCATAATGGCTTTGTGTGATAAGTCCGTTAGAAGCATATTCTAGTTCGTGCTTAGCTGTAGAGCTGTTAGCATCCGCTCCCAATTTGGTAGTTGAAGTCCGAATCTCTTGTTTAATATTTCTTACTGGTGAGTCAATATAATCGAGGATTTGAAAGATATAGTTATTTGCCTCAACTATATTCTGAATAGGATTATCACTACAGGTTATCGCCATGGCATTTATTGGAATTATTGATAAGCAAGGGGTTAATAAAAAAGGTAGTATTCGTTTTTGCATAATAAACCTGCTAAATAGATTGGTATATTGACTTATTAACAATGGTTTTATTATAAACCATTGTTAAATTATTGCGTTGCATATTTATTTTCTACGCATTAACAAGGCATCTTCCCAACTGACCTCTCTATCTTTTTTCTTATCTTGCTGTAGATCTTGTTGAGATTCATCCTTATGAGTAAATTGCTCTGTTTTGTCAATTTTATCTTTATGTATCATAGTATTACTTTTCTTTCGAGGTGGCTTATCTAAAAATGAAAGTAATGCTTTTGTATATTCATCTTCAGGAGAATAGAAGATCTTCTCACGTGAGCCTTGCTCAATAATACTACCATCTTTCATAACAACCACTTGGTGACACATAGTGTAAACCAACGCTAAATCATGGCTAATAAACAAATAACTAAGCTGATGCTTTTCTTGCAATGATTTCAGTAAATTAATAATTTGTTTTTGAATAGTATGATCCAACGATGAAGTAGGTTCGTCTAAAATCAATAATTCTGGTTGTAAAATTAACGCGCGAGCAATCGCTATTCTTTGACGCTGACCGCCAGAAAACTCGGTCGGATAGCGATAACGCATTTCAGGATCAAGGCCAACTTCTTGCATAATATCGATTACCGCTTGTTCACGCTGAACTTTGTTTAATTTTTTATGAGTCATTAATCCTTCACTAATAATTTGCTCAACATTGAGGCGAGGATTAAGCGAAGAGAACGGATCTTGAAATACTACTTGGATACGGCTTCGAAATGGTAACAGTTTTTTACCTGTTAGATTTTGTATCGGATGGCTATCAAATAAAATATCACCTTGCGATTTAATTAGCCGTAAAATTGCTAATGCTGTAGTGCTTTTCCCCGATCCTGACTCACCTACAATACCAACCGTTTCACCTTGGTGTACAGCAAACCCAATATTGTTGATAATTTTCTTCTTTTGGCTGCTAAATAAACGTTTTTTGGTAATAACTTCAACATTAAGGTGATTAACATTAAGTAATATTCCAGGTGAATCGGGCAATGGTACAGGTTCACCTTTTGGCTCTGAATTCAATAGTGTTTGAGTATATTCATGCTGTGGACGTAAAAAGACACGCTGTTTATTATTGTATTCAATAATTTGGCCCTGTTGCATAACAGCCACTTTATCAGCAAGCTTTTTAACAATACCAAGGTTATGCGAAATAAAAAGCATACTCATATTGAGTTCTTTCTTTAACTCTTTTAGTAACTGAATAATTTGTGCCTGTACAGATACATCTAGTGCTGTTGTCGGTTCGTCAGCAATAAGTAACTTTGGATGCGTTAATATTGCCATAGCAATCATTACTCGCTGCCTTTCGCCACCAGATAGTTGATGAGGATAAGCTGATAATTTACTTTTTGGTTCCTTAATGCCTACACGATCAAGGTATTGTAAAATTTCGCCACGAGCTTGATTACGCTTCATTCCTCGATGTAACGCCAGCACTTCATAAAGTTGCTTTTCAACTGTATGTAGAGGATTTAATGACACCATCGGTTCTTGGAAGATCATGCTAATTTCATTGCCACGAACTTTACGAAGTTCTTTATCTGGCGCATGTAATAATGATTTTCCTTCAAACAAAATATCACCAGTAGGGTATACCACTTGTTCTTTACGTAGTAGTCGTAAAATTGATAATGCGGTAATGCTTTTCCCTGAGCCTGACTCTCCCACTAAAGCAAGTGTTTCTTGCTCATTAATATCAAAACTAACATTACTTACTACTTGCGATAGTAAATGCGTACCACGTTTAAATGCAACACTTAAATCCTGAACGGATAATAAAGGAGAACTCATTAATACACTCCTTTGTTTGGATCAAATGCATCTCTTACTGCTTCACCAATAAAAATAAGCAGTGACAGTAAAGTTGCAATAACTAAAAATGAACTGATGCCAAGCCAAGGAGCTTGTAGATTGTTTTTACCTTGTAGTAATAATCGTCCTAGTGATGGCGAATCAATCGGTAAACCAAAACCTAAAAAATCTAGCGCTGTTAGTGTTGTTATCGAGCCACAAAGTATAAAAGGTAAAAAGGTTAATGTTGCCACCATGGCATTAGGCAAGATATGACGAAACATAATTTTAGTATCACTAACTCCCATTGCTTTAGCTGCACGAATATAATCAAAATTGCGAGTACGCAAAAATTCAGTACGCACAACACCTACTAAAGCCATCCAACCAAATAATACGGTAATACCTAATAACCACCAAAAATTAAGCGGTAAAATACTGGCTAACAGAATAATAACAAATAGCTCTGGTAACCCACTCCATATTTCTATGAAACGTTGACCGATTAGATCAATTTTACCTCCATAATAGCCTTGTATAGCCCCAAAAATGACACCAATAATTGAAGTGAAAATCGTCAAGAAAATCGCAAAAAACATAGATATGCGAAAACCGTATAAAATATTGGCTAATACATCGAAACCTGCATCGGTGGTGCCTAACCAATGTGATGCCGAAGGCGGCGTTGGAAACGTGTTTGATGTATCATAAATTAATGTATTGTAGCTATAACGAAATGGCGCCCATAAAATCCAGCCATTAGCTTCTATTTTATTTTGTACAGCAGGATCAAGAAAGTTGGTTTGCGTGGCTAATTGTCCACCAAATTCCGTTTCTGGATAAAAATGAAAAATCGGCGAATAGTAATTATCCTGATATTTAATAAAAATTGGTCTATCGTTAACAATAAAATCAGCAAATAAGCTAATCACAAAACAGATCATAAATAACCAAAGTGAATAATAACCACGACGATTCTGTTTAAATCGTTGCCAACGCTGTTGATTAATAGAGTAATGGGTGGTCATTAGTTGCGAGCCTCAAAGTCAATACGTGGGTCAATCATCATATAAGATAAATCAGATAATAATTTAGTAATAAGGCTGATTAATGTAAAAATATACAATGAACCAAAAATCACTGGGTAATCACGTTGTATAATTGCCTCATATCCCAATAGCCCAAGTCCATTAAGCGAAAAGATAATTTCAATCAATAATGAACCAGTAAATAAAATACCAACAAAAGCTGCAGGAAAGCCCGATACAATCAGTAATGTTGCATTGCGAAAAACATGTTTATATAAAATTTTTCTTTCACTTAATCCTTTAGCACGTGCGGTTATTACATATTGTTTGCGGATTTCATCTAAAAATGAATTTTTAGTTAGCATGGTGAGTGATGCAAAACCGCCAATGACCATTGCAATAGTGGGTAAACAGATATGCCATGCGTAGTCTTTTATTTTGCCCCAAAAATCGAGTTGATCAAAATGGTTCGATATTAGCCCACGTAGAGGAAAAATATCCCAATAACTACCGCCAGCAAATAATACAATAAATAAAACTGCCAATAAAAAAGCAGGTATCGCATAGCCAATAATAATTAAGGTACTTGACCAAAAATCAAATGCAGAGCCATCCTTCACTGCTTTGCGAATGCCTAACGGGATTGAAATTAGATAAACAATCAAAGTACTCCATAATCCTAATGAAATTGAAACAGGTAAACTTTTGGCAATTAAACCTAGTACCGATTCACTTTTAAAAAAACTATTACCAAAATCAAATAATATATATTTCTTTAGTGTTTCGATATAACGTTCAAATATCGGTTTATCAAAGCCGTACTGCTTTTCTATCATTGCGACAACTTGGGGATCAAGACCGCGTGAACCGCGATAATTTGATTCATTTTTATATTGCTGCACTGGCGTAGATGAGCCACCACTCCCAGGCAATAGCCCTTGCCCTGCTTGCGGTCCGTTTTCAATCATAGCAAGCGCCTGATCAACGGGTCCACCTGGCGCAACTTGTACAATAAAAAAGTTGATAGTTAAAATCACAAACAATGTTGGAATAATCAGCAACAGTCGACGAATAAGGTAATTGATCATATTAATGTTTCCGATTTTTAGGTAGGCTAGCTGCTTTGTTTGCATCATACCACCAACTATCAACTCCGATTGCATAAGTAGGTTGTATAGCTGGTTGCCCAAATTTATTCCAGTATGCATAATACGTTTTACTGTTATACCACATTGGAATCATTGGATATTCTTGCGTTAAAATCCGATCAAGCGCTCGTCCTAGCGGGACTAACTCTTCTTGATTATCCACATGTTTGGTGATTTCAGCAATAATGGCATCAATAGCCTTATTATGCAAACCCGAAGCATTCCATGATGAGTTAAGATACTCGCTTCCCCAAAGCACTAGCAAATTAGAGCTTGGGTAATTTACGGCATAATAATCACGTGCAACCATATCATAATCACGTTCACGAACACGTCGTAATTGTTGTGCTGAATCTAGCAAGGTAATATTCATGGTGATCCCCAAACGTGCTAAATTTTGTTGAAAGGGAATGGCATATTTAATATCACTACCGAGGTAACTGATCAGTTCAAATTCAAATGGTTGCTGTGTTTTAGTGTTAATCAGCTTACCGTCTTTAACTTCCCAGCCCGCTTGTTTTAATAATTCTGCTGCCTTTAATAAATTATCACGATTAAAGCCCTGACCATCACTTTTTGGCACATAATAGGCATTGCCGAAAGCACGCTTTGGAATAATATCTTTATAAGCATTAAGCCATTTTAATTCTTGCTCACTAGGTGTGCCGATTGCGGCATAAATGGTATTTTCAAAAAAACTATAAGGTCTTTTGTAACTGTCATAATAAAAGGCATGATTTAGCCATTCAAAATCAAATGCCAAGGTAATGGCTTCACGAACTTTAATATCTTTAAATAGGTCTTTTTGTAAATTAAACGCAAGCCATCTAGTGTCGGTAGCTGTTTGAACTGGTTTTTCTTGTTTAATAATATGGTTAGAATCAAAATATCTACCTTGATATTGAGTAAACCAGTTTTTAGGTTGATCTTCAGCACGCAAATCATATTCGCCAGCTTTAAAGGCTTCTAGCGAAACGTTATTATCCATATAATAATCAATACGTTTTTCGTCAAAATTATCTAAGCCTTTATTAATAGGTAAATTACGTGCCCAATAATTCGGATTACGTCGATAAACAACATATTGCCCTAATTTATATTCGCTAATGTAGTATGGACCACTACCAACTGGTGGTGTAGTTAGTGGTTCAGAAAGATCATGATCTTTCCAAAAATGTTTCGGCATAACTCGCATACTACCAACGAATGAAAAGAGTTTTTCCCGATCGGAATCGGGAATATCAACACGCACATGGTGATCATCTATTGCCTTAACTGTAATGCCTTTATTATAAACACGATACTGAGGCACGCCTTCGGTCATAAATTTGTGAAAGGTAAACTCAACATCATGGGCAGTTATTGGTTTCTCATCTTGAAAACGAGCGTTGGAATTAATAGTAACCTCAGCCCAACGATAACTATCAGAATAAGTTATTGATGTCGCAATAAGTGGATAAAAACTAGTAATATCATCAGCCGTATTGGTAAAAAGCGTGTCATATAACGCTCCCGAATTTCGCTCAGGTGCTCCACGGCTAGCATAGCGATTCAAATTATCAAAAGAGCCAACTTCAGCCAGTTTAATTACTCCACCTTTAGGTGCATTAGGATTTACATAATCAACATGTTGAAAGTCAACATGATACTTTGGTTGACCTGAAAGTGAAAAGATGGTTTTGTGGTAAATTACCTCACGTTTTTCAGTAGGAATAACGATATCAATTTGTTTATCCTGAGATGATTGAACAGGAATATTAACATCGATTTCTTCCTCAGTTTGAGGTGAAATTGTTTGCGGTAAAATTTGTTGTTCTTCATCGGCAAAAGCAGGTGCAGAACAAATGGCTATACCACTTAGGCAACTCAAGATGAATAATATTTTTGTAGGTTGTTTAATTCGACTAATCATCCTAATTCCGTTCCTGCTTTTATTTAACAATAACATGTTTATATTACTTTTTATTTATTATTAACAAATTCAAATCATTTAAGACAATCATCATCGCCTAGCTAGGGTGTCTATTTTGCCAAACTTCAACTAAATGAGCAAAAACTAATTAATAAAGTTTATATAAAATGATAATGTTAGCGAAAAGCATACCGTTATTTTTAGATTAAACAAGCTATATTGAATCAATTATACATTTTATATTTTTCAATATGATTAACTATGCCTTACATAAATTGGGATATATTGACAGCTATCTTTTTGTGAAAAAGTTTCAGGTAACTATACGTTTCAGTATAAATATCTTGAAAATAGATAAGAAATCAAAAAAACGATTATCATTGTTCAATTGAAAAGTTGGATGTACTTACCACTCATAAAAGAAATATTACGTATTGTTGGCTAAACTCAAAATATGAATTATTACCGTTTTTGCTTGATGACTGTTTTTCCAACAAGTTGAACCTGATAATAACGTACTTTTGTTAAGAATTTCATCTAAACTAGCATTACGCAATTTATCGAAAGAATCGAAGTGCATATCTTCAAGTCTTTCAATAATTTTGGCATCCACGAATTTAAGCTCCATCAACTGCTGTCGTTCTGATTCTGAAAAGGCAATATTATTCCCATTACGTTATATTAAATATGCTTTTAAAATAATGTATTTTTGTAGCTTTTTTAAGTAGGCGCCTATTAATATTTTATAGGCATAATGCTTTGTTATTAATAGATTTTATTGAGATTATATTATAACAACATTTTTATGCCTTTTCTTTTTATTACAAACTCAAGATCTTTTAATTACCTTGAAGAATTGCTAATAAATCCTCCGAAGCTTTAACTGCGTGAATTCGTGTTAGCGTATCTTCAGCAATCACAGCTCGGGTTAGTTGACGTAAAATATCTAAATGTTCATTGGTTTTTGCAGCAATACCAATGACAACATAAGCTATATTATTATCTTCGTCCCAATTGATTCCTTCAGGATAATATATGATTTTGATTCCAGTTTGGATAACGCTATCACGTTTTTCTGTTGTGCCGTGTGGAATGGCGATCCCGTTACCTAAAAAAGTTGAAATTTGGTTATCACGATCAAACATTGCTTGGGTATAGTCATCTTTGACTAACTTAGCTTGGATCATCTTTTCTGATACATGTTTAATTGCTTCTTTTTTAGAATAGGATCCAGTTACGATTGAAATATCATGTACTGTCAAATTTAATGTGCTCATTTCTATTCCTTACTAAAATGAATATACCGAAATAAATCGGTATATTTCTTGATTGATTAAACTGATTTTTTGGCAACTAATTGTCGATTTTGATGAATACGTACTAAACCTAATAAAATAGCGCCAACTAGTGCTCCTACGAAGATACAGCCTACCCATAAAAATGGTTTATTAACCAATGGTAGAACTAAAAATCCTCCATGTGGCGCTGGAACTTGAATTTGACATATGAATGTCAATACTGATGCAATTGCAGAAGATAACATCATAATTGGAATTACTCGCAAAGGATCCTTAGCCGCAAATGGGATTGCACCTTCTGTAATGTGTGTCGAACCTAAAACATAGTTAACAAGTCCAGCAGCACGTTCTTCTTCTGTGAAAGCTTTGCTGCGGAAAATAGTGGTAGAGAATGCAATAACAAAGGGTGGTACTATACAAGCAGCAGACACACCTGCCATGAAATAGAAATTTCCTTCACCTAACAACATAGTGCCAGTAACATACGCTGCTTTATTAACAGGACCACCAAAGTCAAACGAACACATTGCTCCAATAACAATACCGAGTAAAACAGGATTTGCAGATTGTAATGATTCAAGGAAAGATTTCATTCCATTATTAATACTTGCAATTGGACCACCAAGTAAAAACATACCTGCACCGATAACAAATACACCAATTAATGGCATAATAAAAATCGATTTAAGTCCTTCAAATGAACGAGGTAATCCATCTAATATTTTTTTGACATAAAGCATTAAATAGCCTGCTGCAAAGCCAGCTATAATTCCGCCTAAGAATCCTGCACCAGTAATGTTGGCAATTAAGCCACCAACAAAACCAGCCACCATACCAGGTTTTCCACCTATTGAATAGGCAATAAATCCAGTAAAGATTGGTACCATTATGCCAAATGCTTGCCCACCTATTTTCATTAACAATGCAGCAAATTCATTATATTGGGCATTATTAGGGTCGGCTGAATAGATTCCCCATAAAAATGATAAAGCAATTAGTACTCCACCAGCGACAACAAATGGTAGCATGTTTGACACACCACTCATTAAGTGTTTATAGATTTGGCGTCCAATCGATTCTTTTACTTCTACTTGGTTTGATGAAACTGTGTTATTAGTGCTATTTTGGGCGCCTTTACGAACAGGAACTGTACCTGACATAATTTTTTCGATTAGTGCTGCAGCCTTATGGATACCGTCTTTAACCGGTACTTCAAGCACGGGTAAACCATTAAAGCGATCTGGATTGACATCTTTATCTGCTGCAATAATAACGCCAATTGCATTGACAATATCAGCATCAGTAATGGCGTTATCAATACCACCAGCACCATTGGTTTCCACTTTTATTTCGGCTCCAGCCTTTTGGGCTGCTGATTTTAAGGCCTCTTCAGCCATATAAGTATGTGCGATACCGGTTGGGCAGCCTGTAACGGCTAATATTTTTTTCATAACAATCTCCTTTACTTGATTAGGGTAACTTCAAGTTGATCCATATAAATATTGATTTTATTTAGTAAACCTAATCCGTCTGATTCTGCAACGTTAGCGCCTGTTGCTGATGCCTTTTTTATGGCTTTTTCAATATGTTGTTGTTCAGGTAGCCATTCACTAAGAAAAGCTGCTAGTGACGCATCACCGGCACAAGCCGAGCTAATTAATTTGATTTTTACAGCATTGCAAAACCAAATATTTGTCCCATTAGAAAAGTAAAGCCCTTTAGCGCCCATGGTTAATAAAATATTTCTCGCTCCTTGCGCATGAATATTTTCTAGTGCAGCAATGACTTGTGGTTTTGTTTTCGTTTCAAAGCCAAAAATCTCTTTTACTTCATCATCATTAGGTTTAATTAATAGTGGTTTATAGGAGAGTAAATCACTTAATTTTGGGTGACTAATATCAAGGATAACTTGAATATTTTTTTTGTTGCATAAATTTAAAATAGCCTCGTAATATTCAGATTCAATATTATTTGGCAAGCTACCACTGATGACTAAATAACTATTGTTAACCAGTGATTCAATAATAGTTAGCATTTCTGTTTTTTTCTCATTAGGTATAAACGGACCTTTACTGACTAATTTATATTCGTTTTCATTATCATTGATAAAAACATTAATACGCGTGATATCATCAATAAAACAGGGTTTTGTCTTGACCTGTATTTTCGTTAGTTCATCAATAATATATTTACCAGAAAATCCACCAAAGAATCCTAATGCACAAGTGGGGCTATCAAATTTATGCAATACGATTGAAACATTGACTCCTTTGCCATTCGGGCTATATTCAGTATGAGAGGTTCGATTAACTGCATTAGGGGTAAGCCCTTGACAATGAATATTCATATCGATTGCAGTGTTAAGTGTTAATGTATAGATCATCATCTTGGCCTCTATAATTTGCCTGCACATCCACATGTTGTAATAATTTTTTTGACAATGTCTTTCATTGCTGCTTTTGCAGGTTTCATATAATGGCGGGGATCATTGGCATCGGGATGTTCAATAAAGTATTGTTTTAATGCATCTGAAAATGCAATTTTTAATTCTGTCGCAACATTTACTTTACAAATTCCACGCTTAATACACTCACGCACGTCTTTCTCTGGAACACCCGAAGCGCCATGTAATACGAGAGGAATATCAACCATTGAGCGAATTTCTGATAAACGATCAAAATCCAGTTTTGGCTCTGATTTATAAAGACCATGTGCTGTACCAATGGCGATAGCGAGGGAGTCAATTCCTGTTTTTTCAATAAAATCTAAAGCTTGTTTTGGATTAGTATATAAAGCATCTTTATCATTAACGATTAAATCATCTTCAACGCCACCAAGGCGACCTAATTCAGCTTCAACACTAACATCGTAACGGTGAGCATATTCAACTACTTGTTTGACAATGGCGATATTTTCTTCATATGGAAAATGGGATCCATCAATCATGACCGATCTTACTCCAGCATTAATTTTACTGGTGATATCGTTATATTCTTCGTGATGATCTAAATGGACAGCTAATGGTATGTTATGCTTTTTTGATAAAGCATTTGCTATAGCAAGTATATTTTCTGTTTCTGCATAACTGTATGTACCAGGTGTACCAGCCAAAATAACGGGCGATTGTAATTCTGTTGCTGTTTCAACAACGACCTGCATAGTTTCTAAGTTATGGATATTAAAGGCAGGCACAGCATAATGTTCTGTTTGAGCCTTTTTTAGCATGTTATTACTTGAAATAATAGTCATATAACTTCTCCTTAATAATCTAATTCACTTTGTATTATGCTAGTAACTTTTGTTTTGAAAATTATTTCCATTAATTATGATTTCAAAACGAAAGTTAAGCTAGTAATAATCGCGTGAGTTAGATCACAAAAATTAACATTACTTTTAAAACGAAATAAAAAAGATTGATAAATTTTCGTTTTGATAGTTAACATGTATATGTAAAACGCTGTGGGATAAAAAATGCTAATTATTAATGGTATGATTTATAAGATAAAATTCTAATCATAGTTTGATGTTGACCTAATATATGATTAATTCTATTATCACTATCCTTAATTTTTATCTATGGCGTAGGAAATAAAATTGGCTAGAGCATCTTCAGGTTTATTAAAACGACGATTACAAATTGCAGAAATTGTTCGTAAGCAAGGTGAAGTTAAAGTTGATGAATTATCTGAATTGCTTCAGGTCTCAAATGTGACTATTCGTCAAGATTTAACTTATTTAGAGCAGCAAGGATATTTAAAGCGTTCTTTTGGTGGTGCAATTTATGTTACCCCTGAAGGTGTGTTTAATCAGCTAAGTGTTAATACACCAAGTTATATACAAAGTAATAGTTGTGATATTGAATTAGTTAAAACCTGTTTAAGTTATATTAGTGATGGCGATATATTGTTTTTAAGCCATGGAAATTTGATAAGAAAGTTGATTCCGTTTTTACATTGCAAAAAATCATTAATACTTATTATGAATGACATTAGCAATGCACAATTAGCGAAAGAGTTTACCGATGCTGAAGTAGTGCTTGTTGGTGGAGCCGTACTGGAAGGGAATCTTTTGTTAGATAACAAAATGATCAATTTTATTTTGAACCAATTTTCTATATCGCATTTTGTTATCGAATTAAGTTCAATCAATACTGATAATCAATTGATTATTGAAAGTTTAGAACAGGTTAGAATTTATCAACAAATAATGAAAAAAGCAGCACATACAATTGGCATATTACCGCAACGTATTATTCATAATAATGATAATAGTATTGGAACTTTAGTTGATATTGATATGGTGATGTTATCGAGATCTGCTGTAACCGAGTATCATCAACAATTATTAGATGCTAATTTTGAGCAGCTTATTTCAAATAAATATTGTGTAACTTATCAAAACAAATTGGAGACATAATATGCGTTTTAAAATCTGCACGATAGGCGAACTGCTAGTTGAGTTTTTAGCAAAAGAACAAAATCAGCGTTTCGATCAAGCTGGGGAGTTTATCGGCCCTTTTGTTAGTGGCGCCCCTGCAATATTTGCAGATCAAGTTGCAAAATTAGGTTTTCCTGTTGTTTTTTTTAGTTGTGTAGGAAAAGATATTTTTGGAAAAATGTGCATCCACCGCCTTAAAAGTGATGGTGTCATTATTGATGGTATTACTCCACATAATAAGGCCAATACAGGTAGTGCGTTTGTTACTTATAAAGGTTCTAATGAAAGAGATTTTATTTTTAACATTCCAAATAGTGCATGTGGTTTACTTTCGTTTAACCATATTAATGAAAACTTATTAAGAGATTGTACTCATTTGCATGTAATGGGGTCATCGCTTTATTCATTTCGTGTGATTGATGCTATGAGAAAAGCATTGGATATCATCAAAAGTAAAGGTGGTACAATTTCATTTGATCCTAATCTACGCAAAGAAATGTTTGATATACCAGAAATGGAACAATCTTTCGATTATATTATGGAGTATACCGATATATTTTTACCTAGTGAAAACGAAGTTAGCTATTTTATTAACAATAATGAAAATGAACAACAAACCATGTTTAAGTTGCTTAAAAAAGGTATTAAACATATTGTGGTAAAAGGGGGGGCTAAAGGAGCTAAATATTATGGACTTGATGAACAAGGTCATTTACAAACACTTCATGTTGATGGATACAAGGTCAACTCGATAGATCCAACTGGTGCGGGAGATTGTTTCGGAGCAACATTTGTCAGTTTAATGTTAGCAGGTTACTCTGTTGAACAAGCTTTGCAATATGCTAATGCTAGTGGTGCTTTAGCCGTATCTAAAAAGGGTCCGATGGAAGGAACTTCTACATTAGCTGAACTAAAACATTTCCTTTTTCATACTTCAATTGAATAGTTATTAAAATTAATGTGATTATCGGAATTATAGGCAAAAAAAACCCAATAACAAAAGTTATTGGGAAAACATAAGGAATAGGAAAACAATGAAATAATGCATTGTCGAGACATAGTATGTACTTTTTTTTGAAGAAAGTCTGTAAAGATATGTGAATAATTGATTAAATAGTTCGTATCTATCATGTTAAATAAACGTAAAGGATAAGTTTTTTTAGATAAATATAGGTATTTCAAAATGTTATCTATAAAAACATCTCTAATAACGAATTCAAGAATAACTTGCCATGATCAGTTACCAACCAGTTTTGTTTATCCTCAATTAAATAGTTCTTTTCAATGGCAATCGCTATTTGTTTTTCAACTGAGTGTAAAGGTAAATAAGTCCGTTGTTCAAATTCATGTTTAGGTGTTGGTTCAAAAAGTCTAAAACGATTCATAAAAAATTCAAAAGGCAATTCCTCTTTTGGGACTGTATAATATTTATCTAAATAACGCCCCTCTAAAAACCCTTTTGGATGACGAGTTTTTATAGTGCGAATAATTTTCCCATCAGGTTGCGTTAATTTACCATGAGCGCCACATCCAATGCCTAAATAGTCTCCAAATCGCCAATAATTTAAATTATGTTGGCATTGTAATCCTTCTTTAGCATAAGCAGAGGTTTCATATTGTTGGTAACCATTTTCAGTTAATAATTGATGACCTTGTTGATAAATTTCCCAAAGTTTATCATCATCAGGTAAAACAGGTGGTTTTGAACCAAATAGCGTATTTGGCTCAATCGTTAATTGATACCAAGATAAATGCGGTGGTGCAATAGCAATGGCTTGTTTTAGGTCATATAGAGCATCATCAATGCTTTGATTTGGCAAACCATGCATTAAATCTAAATTAAAACTTCTTAAATTTAATGTTTTGGCAAGTTTTCCAGCTGTGATTGCTTCTTTGGGATCGTGTACCCGTCCTAATTTAACAAGTTTATCGGTTTGAAAACTTTGCACGCCAATTGATATTCGGTTTATACCCGCTTGTTGATAGCCATTAAATCTTTCTATATCAACAGAATTTGGGTTAGCTTCAATGGTGATTTCAGCATCCTTATGTATAGGGATGATCTTATTTATATTTGATAATAATTTATCAATCAACTCGGCTGAAAATAGACTAGGTGTACCTCCACCGATAAAGATTGAATGAATTGAGCGATTTGAACAGAAAATTGTATCGTTTTGTAGGTCTTTAAGTAAATGCTCTATATAAGATTCATAATTTGGCGTTTTTTTTATGGTATGTGAATTAAAATCGCAATAGGGACATTTTTGTACGCACCATGGCATATGAATATATAAACTTAATGGGATTTTATACATAAACGTAGTGTTACCTGAAACTTTTTGACAAAAACAATTAGAGTGCTGTTTCACTATTTATAGTGCTTTATTTTACTCCAATTCTTTAAAAAATGCTTTTGCATCTATTATGTTTTTATTATTAACTTAAAAAGTATACAATTATCAATAATTTGTTAAATTTATTATTTAGGAGTAAATATGAGTATATGTAAAGAGATTTTAGATAGTAGCTTATCAGGTGTATCCTTAAGCCCATCAATTAAACAATCAATTTATGGTGAACTGCCAATTTTAGTTATTAATCATAGCACTTGTTGTGCTGCTGTTGCATTACAAGGTGCACACTTATTATTTTGGCAACCATCTACTGAACAAACACCAGTTGTTTGGCTGAGTAACAAAACAAATTTTAAAAAAGGAGTAGCTATTCGAGGTGGAGTGCCTGTTTGTTGGCCTTGGTTTGGTCAGTTAGGCAATCCTTCTCATGGTTTTGCACGCATTGTCGAATGGACATTAGATTCATGTAAAGAGGACGAGCAAGGCGTTACCCTTGTTTTATCGCTCACTAATAATCCGCAGACAGAATCTTATTGTAGCAAACCTTTCTCGGTATCATTAAATCTTCATCTAGGTAAAACTTGTGAAGTTTCTTTAAGCTGCTCAGCAGACTTTGATGTAACTAGTGCTCTACATACTTATTTTGGAGTTGATAATATTGATAGTGTTGTAGTCAAAGGTTTAGGTGAAGCTTATCAAGAACGACTTGCTGCTGAAAACAAACCAGCGACTGTAGGCCAATTGACATTTAATCAAGAGGTCGATCGTATTTATACCAATGCAAGTAATCAAATCACTGTTACTGATGGCACTCGAACAATTCAATTAACCAATACTAATGTAAGTGATATTGTTACTTGGAATCCATGGATAAATAAAGCTAAATCAATGGGAGATTTTGGTGATGATGAGTATAAATCTATGGTTTGTGTCGAAGCAGGTTGTATCACAAAACCATTAAAGTTATTACCGAATAAAAAATCAACTTATGGTTTTAAAATAGAATTGATCTAAGTGTGCATATAATATTCCATATACGTAATCAATATTTTACTGATTTGTAATATGATTAATTGATTGCGTTTAGAGGGATAACACTTTATAATCTCCAACGCTTTTTAAAGTACTAGTTTGATAGCCAATTACTGGGTCGCCTGTAATTGGTTTCTATTTTAAATAATTAAGAGAAATTAATATGTTTACATTCAAAGCTGAAGTTAGAAAAGAGCATGGTAAGGGTGCGAGCCGCCGCCTGCGTCACGCTGGTAAATTCCCAGCCATTATTTATGGTGGAACTGAACCTGCAGTCTCTGTTGTGCTTGATCACAACCAAGTTTTTAATATGCAAGAAAAACCAGAATTTTATTCTGAAGTGTTAACTATTGAAGTTGACGGAAAAGCAGTTAAAGTAAAAGTGCAAGCAGTACAACGTCATGCATTTAAACCAAAATTAGTTCATATGGATTTTGTACGAGCATAATTTGCTTATTGGGAAATTACCCAATAACTTGTTTCAAGCAAAAGGTCACCCAGAGGTGGCCTTTTTGTTTTAGAGTAAACAAAGGATAATGCCTATTACTATGATTTATCCTATTAATCGGGTGTACACCAACCATTCAACATAATAGAATAATTACATTATACCATCGTAGGAGAAAACCATGTCTGATATCCCAGCTTGCGATTTAGTTATTTTTGGTGCTAAAGGGGATTTGACAAGACGTAAATTATTACCGTCTTTATATCAATTAGAAAAGTACGGAAAACTACCTGAACAAACAAAGATTTTAGGCGTAGGGCGCGCTGATTGGGATCATGCCGCTTATTGTGAGGTAGCAAAAGAAGCACTAATCTCGTTTATGCCAGAACCGTTAGACGATAATATTTGGCAACGATTTAGCCAACGATTGGACTTTCATAAGCTAGATGTTAATGATAGTGCTGGTTTTGAAGGATTGAAAAATAAACTTGATTTGAATCATCCAGCTATTTTCTATTTTGCAATGCACCCGGGTGCTTTTGGGACTATTTGTCAAGGTTTAGCTGCTGCAGGATTAAATCAATCGCAAAACCGCATTGTGATGGAAAAACCACTTGGAACAGATCTCAAGTCATCTCAAGAAATCAATGATTCAGTGGCTAAATTCTTTAGTGAGTCGCAAGTTTATCGTATTGATCATTACTTAGGTAAAGAATCAGTATTAAACCTATTAGCCTTACGATTTGCTAATACAGTGTTTGCATCATTTTGGGATCGTAATTCTATTGATCATGTTGAAATTACGGTAGCTGAACAAGTAGGTATTGAAGGCCGTTGGGGATATTTTGATAAAGCCGGTCAAATGCGTGATATGGTACAAAACCATTTATTACAAATATTAACCATGATTGCCATGTCCCCACCTGCTAATCTTGAAGATGATAGTTTGCGTAATGAAAAAATAGCAGTACTTAATGCGCTTAGACCAATTAACAAATCCAATATTCGTGAAAAAGTAGTTCGAGGGCAATATACAGCAGGTTTTGTTAATGGTGTTAATGTGCCAGGCTATTTAGAAGAAGATGGCGCAAACCCAAAAAGTAATACCGAAACATTTGTTGCAATTCGAGTTGATATTGATAACTGGCGCTGGGCAGGTGTTCCTTTTTATTTACGTACTGGTAAGCGCTTACCAAGTAAATGTTCTGAAGTTGTAGTTTATTTCAAACCATTACCGCTTAATTTATTTAGTGAATTTTATCCAGAATTGCCACAAAATAAATTGACGATTCGTTTACAACCTGATGAAGGTATGGATATTGAAATCCTAAATAAAGTACCAGGGTTAGATAGTAATCATAATTTACAAACCACTAAACTTGACTTAAGTTTCAGCGAAACTTTTCACCAACAAAGTGCTGATGCTTATGAGCGTTTATTACTTGAAGTTATGCGTGGTCGCCAAGCATTATTTGTTCATCGTGATGAAGTTGAAGCAGCATGGAAATGGGTTGATTCAATTATTAGTGCATGGGAAACAGAAAAAGAACCACCAAAAACTTATCAAGCCGGAACTTGGGGACCAGTCGCATCCGTTGCCTTAATCACTAAAGATGGGCATTCATGGCACGAATTTGAATAAAGGAAAAATAACTATGTTTACGTTAAATAAATATCAAAATAGTCAATTATTGATCGAAGATTTAACCTCACATATCGTCAATGAATTAAAACAGGCCATTGTACAAAAAGGACATGCTTCAATTGCGGTTTCTGGTGGTAAAACACCTATTCCATTATTTGTTTCACTAAGTAAACAAAATATAGAATGGAGCCGAGTTTTTATTACGTTGGTAGATGATAGATGGGTTAATGATACTGATGATGCTAGTAACGAAAAGTTAGTGAACACTTATCTATTACAAAATAATGCTAAATTGGCTAATTTTGTTGGTTTAAAAAACAGTTGTAATAATCCATTTGATGGTGCAGAAGTTACAGATAAACTTTTAGATAAAGTTCCGATGCCATTTGATGTAATTGTTTTAGGTATGGGAGAAGATGGGCATACTGCCTCATTATTCCCAGGCGCAGCTAATTTGGCTAACGGTTTAGATATGAAATCTGGACGGAAAGTTGTTGGTATGACACCATTAACAGCACCACTAGATCGTATTACATTAACATTGCCAGCTATTTTAAATAGCAAAAATATCTACCTACATTTAGTTGGTGAAAGCAAATTGTGTGTATTAGAACAAGCCGAAAAAAATAATGATGTTAATCAAATGCCTATTCGTGCTGTTTTGCAGCAGGATAAAGTTAATATAACTGGGTTTTGGACCGTATCTTAAATTTTCCTCATTTTTTTGCCGACTTACGTCGGCAAATCCCCCCTCCTTAATTTTCTTATACCAGCAATTTATTTTCTACATAAAAACCTAGAAGATGCTTTTAAATCATTTATAAATTAATTATTCAAATACCTATTAATTTATTAAATTTTGTGGTAAAAAGTGGGGTTAAGTGGTAAAAATGGGTGTTTTTATTAACATGTTGATTTTTATTAATTAAAATTTAAATAAATTATAAAGAAAAATACTTTTATGTTTAGTGGTGCAATTTCAATTAGTTTAGATAATAAAGGACGGTTAGCTATTCCTACTCGCTACCGTGAATCTTTATCTGAAGGTATGGTTTGCACAATTGGTTTATACGACCCATGCTTGACACTTTATTCAATGTCCGAATGGAAATGTATTGAACAGCAACTTGCAACATTATCAACCATTGTTGAAACTGAACGTAGAATAAAAAGATTGTTATTGGGGTATGCAACTGAGTGCCTAATGGATAATTCTGGACGAATTTTATTGTCACCTACATTGCGTACTTATGCAAAATTAGAAAAAAATATAATGTTTGTTGGTCAATCTAATAAATTTGAAATTTGGGATGAGGCAAGTTGGTATCAACAAATTAATGATGATATTACCGCATTATCAAGCGATATTGAAAACTTATCAGATAATTTGAAAAGTTTAACTATTTAATAAGAGTAAAGATTGATGGATTATCAACATACGACGGTTTTATTAAACGAAGCTGTAAATGCATTAAATATAAAAAAAGATGGCATTTATGTTGATGGTACCTTTGGACGAGGAGGCCATTCTCGTTTAATACTTGAACAACTAGGAGCACAAGGACGATTGATTGCTATTGATCGTGATGAGCGTGCAGAGCAATCTGCGTTACAGATAATAGATCCTCGATTTACTTTTATTCGTGGTGAGTTTTCAAATTTATATCAATATATTGAAGAGTTAGAATTATTGGGTGAAATTGATGGTGTCTTATTAGATCTAGGTGTTTCATCACCACAACTTGATGATCCTGACAGGGGATTCTCTTTTATGCGTGATGGACCTCTTGATATGCGTATGAATAATAGTAAAGGTTTAACTGCAAGTGAATGGTTACTTAGCAGTGATGAAGACGATATTTCATGGGTGTTAAAGGCATTTGGTGAAGAGAAATTTGCCAAACGTATTGCTCGATCGATTGTCGAGCAGAATAAAATTTCTCCGATTACTCGTACCTTAGAGTTGGCTAATTTAATTGAAAAAGCTACACCAAGAAAGGATAAAAATAAGCATCCAGCTACACGTAGTTTTCAGGCTATTCGTATTTATATTAATAGTGAATTGGAAGAAGTCGAGCAAGTGCTAAATAGTTGTTTATCAGTGCTTGCCAATCAAGGAAGATTAGCGGTTATTAGCTTTCATTCTTTAGAAGATAGGATTGTAAAACAATTTATTAGTAAACAGAGTAAAGGTCCAGATTTACCAACACGATTACCATTAACTGAACAACAAATTAAACAATATGGTAGTGCTAAATTAAAATCACTTGGCAAAATTAAACCAAATACTATTGAAATTAATAATAACCCGCGCTCCCGAAGCGCAATATTAAGGGTAGCAGAAAGGAAAAATGAATAACCAAGACAATGATTTTTTTCTAGATAAAACTTATATTGATAAAAATTTTCAAAAAAGACCGAGTAAAAGCTTGTTTGGTGTAATTATTGGGGATTTATTTAGGCATCAAAAAATTTCATTGTTATTACTTGTGATGATTATTATTTCTGCTGGTGCAGTATTAATAACAACGCAACAAATTCGTAAACAGTTATTTGAACGTGAGCAACTTTTATTAGAACAAGATGTGTTAGAAAGCGAATGGCGGAATTTAGTTATTGAAGAAAATGTACTTGCTGATCCAAAACGTGTCGAAGAGAAAGCTAAAAATCAATTAGGTATGTCTTATGTGACACAGCAAAATGAAACAGTCATTGTAATAAAGAGTAAATAATGAAACCTGCCACTAAATATAAAAAAAATAAAACTAAAACTAAAACTAAAACTAAAACTAAAACTAAAAAGGTTGCAAAAACAAATAAAAATAATAGGTTAAATGGTAAAAGACAGTTTTTTACACCGAATCGTTTTTATATTATATATGGACTTATTATTTTAGCGATTATTTGTCTTATGGCTCGAATGGCATTATTGCAAATTATTGAACCAGATAAACTGATTGCTGAAGGTAATAAGCGCTCACTTCGTCACCAAGAAATTGATGCACCAAGAGCCATGATCACCGATCGTAATGGGCGTGCGTTAGCAGTAAGTGTACCGATGTTTGATGTTTGGGCAGATCCTAAAATTGTTGTGCAAAAAGGTGGTGTTAAAGCTGATGATATTAGATGGCAAGGATTAGCACAAACGTTGAATATTCCAATGTCAACGCTAAAGCAAAAATTAAACAATCCATCAATGAGATTTGTTTATTTGTCTAAGCAAGTAACGCCAACAATATCTGACTATTTAAAAAAACTAAAGTTACCGGGGATATCGTTTGCTAAAACATCTAAACGTTATTACCCTGCGGCAGAAAATATAGCTCAATTAATTGGTTTAACAGATATTGATGCAAATGGTGCTGAGAAAGGTTCTGAAGGTATTGAAAAAAGCTTTAATAAATGGTTAATAGGTGAATCGGGGCAAAGAGTTGTAAGACGTGATCGAGTAGGTCGTGTTATTGAAGAATTAGAACGGACAGAAACAGAAACAGCATCAGATTTAATATTAAGTATAGATGAGCGTTTACAATCACTAGTTTATAGCGAACTTAGTCAAGCGGTTCAATTTAACAAAGCAGACAGTGGAACAGCTGTATTGGTTGATGTGCATAGTGGTGAGATTTTAGCGATGGCAACCAGCCCATCTTATAATCCAAATAATCGCTCATCAATTGATTATAATTTATTGAGAAATAGAGCTGTTACTGATGCGTTTGAACCAGGCTCTACGGTTAAACCGCTAGTTGTAATGGCTGCCTTAGAAAAGAAAATTGCTAACTTAAATACTATTATCGATACTAGACCTTTTTATGTTAATCGTTATGAAATTAAAGATGTGTCATATCAAAAAACGCTTAATTTGGCAGGTATCTTAGAAAAATCAAGTAATGTTGGAGTAAGTAAGCTAGCTTTACAAATGCAACAGGATGATCTTGTAGAATTCTATAGTCGATTTGGATTAGGTCAACCAACGGAATTAGGCTTAGGTGGTGAAGTTAGTGGTTCAATTGCAGCCGATAGAACCAGAAAATGGGCTGATATTGAGCGAGCAACATTTGCGTTTGGATATGGATTAACTGTTACCCCATTACAGCTAGCAAGAGCTTATGCAACTATCGGTAGTTATGGAATTTACCGACCTGTATCAATTTTAAAAGTCACAGAACCTGTTAAGGGTAAACGTGTAGTTTCTGAAAAAGATGCTAAAACAGTTGTTCAATTAATGGAGGCTGTAGCTGTTACTGGTGGAGGAACTAAAGCATCGGTTCCTGGTTATAGTGTTGGAGTTAAAACAGGAACAGCGAAAAAATTATCTGGTGGACGGTATGTTAATCAATATTTAGCTTATACCGCAGGTATCGCTCCAGCAACAGCACCAAAGTATTCACTTGTTGTTGTTATTGATAACCCTAAAGCGGGGCAATATTATGGTGGTTCGGTTTCTGCACCTGTTTTCAGTCGCATTATGGGCGGTGTGCTTAGAACGATGAATGTAAAACCTGATCGCCAAGTTGATGGGCAAATGATTATTTATTAGTAGGTGAAAATGCTAGCAACAAACTCGTTTAAAACATTATTGGAATTATTAGGTGGAAGATGTAATTTAAAATTAGATGATTTTCCACTTAATCATTTGCGTATAGATAGTCGCAAAGTAGGAAAAAACGATGTGTTTATCGCTATCAAAGGTCATACAGTTGATGGTCAATCATTTATTCCACAAGCTATTTCAATGGGTGCAGTTGTTATCTTAGTAGAAGCAAGTAGAAAATCAAATGACTTAAAAATTGACTATATTAGGCATGAAAATAAATCGATAATTCCACAAATTAGTGTTTTCCAACTTTCACAGCGTCTATCCTTGATTGCTAATGAGTTTTATCATTCTCCATCAAAAAAATTATCTGTTATTGGTGTGACAGGAACCAATGGGAAAACAACTGTTAGTCAGCTTATTGCCCAATGTTTAACATTATTGAATGAAAAAACAGCATTAATGGGAACTATTGGTAATGGAATTTATAATGAACTTGAGCCATCAGTTAATACAACGTTATCAGCAGTAGATGTGCAAACCTTATTAGCCGAATTTGTAGAGAAACAGGTCAAAGTTGTAACGATGGAAATTTCTTCACATGGGCTTGCTATGGACCGGGTTAAAGGGCTAAATTGCGCTGCTACTGTATTTACCAATTTAAGTCGAGATCATCTAGATTATCATAAGACAATGAGTAGATATGCAAAAGCAAAATGGTCGTTATTTAGTCCTGATGAAAAAGACAAACAAGTTTTAGCTGCGGGTAAATCAATTATTAATTATGATGACAAATATGGTAAAAGATGGATTGAAAAACTTCCACAAGTGACAGCTGTATCATGTCAAACAAAATCATTACGTCGACTCAAGGCGTTAAATATACCTTATGTTGGTGTATCAATGATCGAATATCATGATAAAGGTGCCCAAATTCATATGGAATCAAGTTGGGGAAATGCCATTATTATTAGCCGATTGCTAGGTGAATTTAATGTTTCTAATTTGTTATTAGCCATAGCTACACTTTTAACATTGAACTACCCATTTTTTGCTGTTGTTAATATGGCTTCTTTTTTGACTCCAATCTGTGGGCGAATGGAGGTTTTACATGTAAAAAATAGCCCAACGGTTATTGTTGATTATGCACATACTCCAGATGCGTTACAGAAAGCTTTGCAAGCTAGTCGAATTCATTGTAAAGGTTCTTTATGGGTGATTTTTGGATGTGGTGGCGATAGGGATACTGGAAAAAGACCTTTAATGGCTGAAATCGCAGAACAATTTGCCGATAAAATTGTTTTAACTAATGATAATCCACGCACTGAAGATGAAATGAAGATTATTCATGATATTCAACAAGGTTTACATCACACTGATAATGTACTCATAATTACCAATAGAGTGCAGGCTATTACGCAAACATTAAAGCAGGCTAAGCCTAATGATGTCATTTTAATTGCAGGTAAAGGGCATGAGGACTATCAAATAATTGGTAATACCAAATATCACTATTCAGATCAAGAAACAGTGAAAAAACTTCTAGGAGTAGAGAATCAATCATGATTCCATTAGAAATTGAGCAAATAAAAAAAATAGTTAATGGTGAATCTTATTACATTCAAGACGAAAGTGCTGTGATTGATACAATTTGCACTGATTCACGAAAAATAATAAAACAATCGCTATTCATCGCACTTGTTGGAAATAATTTTGATGGACATGCTTTTGCTGAACAATCTATTAAAGATGGTGCTATAGCCGTGATCGTCGATCATAAACTTGATAAGACCATACCACAGATTGTTGTTAAGGATACTCGCTTGGCTTTAGGGGTAATCGCTAATTTTATCCGGCAGCAAAGTACAGCTAAAATTGTTGCACTTACAGGTTCATCAGGTAAAACGTCAGTTAAAGAAATGACTGCGGCAATATTACTACACTGTGGACAGACCCTTTATACACAAGGCAATTTCAATAATGATATTGGGGTGCCATTAACACTGTTACGTTTAACTAAACAAGACCAGTTTGCAGTTATAGAATTAGGCGCTAATCATATCGGTGAAATAGCCTATACTACGAATATTGTCAAACCACAAAGCGCTTTAATCAATAATATTGCAGAAGCACATATAGAAGGTTTTGGAACACTTGAAGGTGTAGCAAAAGCTAAAGGCGAAATCTTTCAAGGATTGCTTGATGGTGGTATTGCTATTATTAATTTAGATAGTTGTTCTGATAAATGGTTTACTCAGTTAGTAAACAAAACAGTTTGGACTTTTTCGTTAACGAACCCTTCTGCTCAATTTTATGCTAGTAATATTCAACACGAAAAAAATACAACATTTACATTACATACACCTAAAGGTGAATGTGAGATTATGTTATCGCTAGTTGGGAAACATAATATTTCAAATGCGATCGCGGCATCAGCTTTAGCACTTTCTGTCGGAGCGACTTTGAATCAGATTCAACATGGCTTAGCCTCTTTAACGCCTGTAAAAGGCCGGTTATTTCCAATAAAATTAAATCAAACCCAATTAATTTGGGATGATACTTATAATGCTAATGTTGGATCGATGTCAGCGGCTGTCAAAGTTTTGGCAAAACAGCCCGGTTATCGGATTTTAGTTGTCGGTGATATGGGTGAGCTAGGGCCAGAAGCTGAAAAATATCATTGCCAAATAGGTGAGCTTGCTCATGATGAAAAAATTGATTGTGTAGTAAGTGTAGGCAAATTAAGTCAATTTATTAGCCAGTTTAGTGGTGTGGGTCACCATTTCAATAATAAACAAGATGCAGTGAATTATCTATTAATGCTGTTACGCCAACAACCAAATTTAACAATGTTAGTTAAAGGTTCGCGTAGTGCAAAAATGGAAGAAGTTATCGAAAAAATTCAAATTGAACAACTCAAAATGAGTCAGGATTAAGATTATGTTGCTTTGGATATCGGAATATTTAGTTAAACATTTTACCTTTTTTAATGTTATCTCTTATTTAACAGTAAGAGCTATTTTAGGTTTATTAACCTCGCTAGCAATTTCATTATTTTTGGGGCAAAAAGTCATTGACTGGCTGCAAAAATTACAGATTGGTCAAGTCATTCGCCATGATGGGCCTGAGTCTCATTTAAGTAAAAAAGGAACACCGACTATGGGGGGGACGCTAATTTTAGCCTCAATTTCCTTATCGGTATTGCTATGGGCAGATTTACGCAATCCTTATGTTTGGGTAACTTTGTTTGTTTTAATTGGTTATGGCATTGTTGGCTTTGCTGATGATTATTTAAAAGTAATTCGTAAAAATAGTGCTGGATTAATTGCTAGATGGAAATACTTTTGGCAATCGGTTATTGCATTAATTGTTGCTTTTGGTCTTTATGTTTATGGTAAAGATAGCACGGTAACAGTACTTGTTGTGCCATTTTTTAAAGATGTGATGCCTCAATTGGGACTATGGTTTATTTTATTAACTTATGTAGTTATAGTTGGGGCTGGTAATGCCGTTAATTTAACAGATGGACTTGATGGATTAGCAATTATGCCAACTGTTTTTGTAGCCGCTGGTTTTACGCTTGTAGCATGGGCTACAGGGAATGTCAATTTTGCTGCTTATTTGAATATTCCTTATATTAAATTCAGCGGAGAGTTGATGATTGTTTGTACTGCAATTATTGGAGCTGGACTTGGTTTTTTATGGTTTAACACATATCCGGCGATGGTTTTTATGGGAGATGTTGGATCGCTAGCTTTAGGTGGCGTGTTTGGAATTATTGCTGTTTTATTACGACAAGAATTTTTATTACTGATTATGGGGGGAATTTTTGTTATTGAAACTTTATCCGTAATTTTACAAGTAGGATCATTTAAATTACGAGGTAAAAGAATTTTCCGTATGGCACCAATTCATCATCACTATGAATTAAAGGGTTGGCCAGAACCGCGTGTTATTGTGCGGTTTTGGATAATTTCATTGATGTTAGTTGTAATAGGTTTATTAACTTTGAAATTACGTTAATAAAAGATATTAGGATCAAATCATGGTTAGCTATCAAGGAAAAAATGTCGTTATTATTGGTTTAGGTGTCACAGGACTTTCTTGTGTAGACTATTTTCTTGCTCAAAATGTTATACCTAAAGTTATTGATACTCGTAAGTCGCCATCAGGGATGGAACAATTAGACAAACGTGTTGCTTGCCATTTAGGGGAATTAAATGTTGATTGGTTGCTTGATGCTGATTTAATAATAGTCAGTCCAGGAATTGCTTTATCAACACCTGAACTACAACAGGCAGCTAAAAAAGGTATTGAAATTATTGGCGATATTGAACTATTTTGCCGTGAATTGAATCAACAAAACAGTAAACAAATTGTAGCCATTACAGGTGCAAATGGTAAAACTACAGTAACAACATTAGTTGGTGAAATTATTAAGTCGGCAGGTATTAAAGTCGCTATTGGTGGTAATATTGGGCAGCCAGCATTATCGTTATTGAATCAACATTACGATGTATATGTTCTTGAACTGTCTAGCTTTCAGCTAGAAACAACTCAGAGTTTAAAAGCTACAGTTGCAACAATCTTAAATATTTCAGAAGATCATATGGATCGTTATCCTCTTGGATTAATGCAATATGTTGAGGCCAAGCAACGTATTTATCATAATGCCAAGTATTGTGTAATTAACCATGATGATAAGTTAACCATTCCGACTGACCAACAAAAAAACTGCGTTTCATTTGGTGTAAATAAAGGGGATTATCATTTGGATTTCCACTTTGAACATTTGATTGCACAAGAGCAGCCAGTAGTAGCGACTAAAATAATGAAACTGGCGGGATGCCATAATTATCTTAATGCGTTAGCGGCTTTAGCTATAGTTGATAAACTGAAAATTTCACGGGAATCAAGTATAGCAACAATTATTTCATTTCATGGTCTAGCACATCGTTTTGAGTTAGTGTTGGAAAAAAATGGTGTGAAGTGGATTAATGATTCCAAAGCAACTAATGTAGGTAGTACAGAAGCAGCATTAAATAGCGTAGTTTGCAAAGGGAAATTATTTTTATTATTAGGTGGGGATGGAAAATCAGCGGATTTTTCGCCATTGATTCCTTTTTTTGAAAACAGAAATCTAGAAATTTTTTGTTTTGGGCGTGATCGTTTTATCCTTGCTAAGCTAGCACCTCATATAACAACTGTAACTGAAACATTGTCAGATGCAATGCAAGTTATTGCTCAAAAAGTTGAACCAAATGATGTGGTCTTGCTTTCTCCAGCATGCGCAAGCTTAGATCAGTTTAAGAATTATATTGAACGCGGAAAACAGTTTGCACAACTTGCTGAACAATATACTCAAAGGAGTACAAAATGACACTCTTTTGGTTAAAAAAACAGGTTAATCCCCACATACCATTTGACAACCAGCTACTTTGGACTGTGTTAGGTTTAATGATCTTCGGTTTGATCATGGTGACATCTTCTTCAATGGCATTTAATGAAAGCGATCCTTTCTTTTATACACAACGAGAACTTATTCAGTTAGGACTATCATTATTTTTAATGTTTATTACGTTTTATATTCCAATGCAACGTTGGCAACAGTTTGCTTCTGTTTTACTTATTATTGCTATTATTATGTTAATCGTTGTGTTAGGTATTGGTTCTTCGATTAATGGAGCATCTCGTTGGATACCTCTAGGAGTATTCAATTTTCAACCTGCAGAACTTTCAAAATTAGCGCTATTTTTATTCTTAGCTGGTTATTTATCACGTAAATCTGAAGAAGTACAAAGTGGCTTTTGGGGGTTTTTTAAACCAATGGTTGTTATGACTATACTTTCTATTTTGTTACTTAAACAACCAGATTTAGGTACTGTTATTGTTTTATTTATGGTCACTATTGGCATTTTATTTATTGCAGGTGCGCAATTGTGGCAATTTATTGCTATTTTGCTAACGGGAGTTGGCGCAGTAATTTGTTTGATTTTATATGAGTCTTACCGCTTAACACGACTGTTAACCTTTCTTGACCCTTGGCAAGATGCTACAGGTTCAGGTTATCAATTAGTTGCCTCATTAATGGCAATTGGTAATGGAGGCGTTACTGGACAAGGTATGGGAAATTCTGTACTGAAATTAGGTTATTTGCCAGAATGTCATACTGATTTCATTTTCTCAATTATATCAGAAGAGTATGGATATATAGGCGTAGTTGCTTTATTGTCATTACTTTTCTTTCTAACATTTAAGGCGCTTGCAATTGGTTATCGAGCACTGAATGAAAGTTCATTGTTCTCTGGTTATTTAGCTTGTGAAATTGGGATATGGTTTGGTTTTCAAACATTTGTAAATGTGGGTGTTACATCTGGAATGTTGCCTACTAAAGGATTAACACTACCATTTATTAGTTATGGTGGATCAAGTCTTATTGTGATGAGTATTGCAACAGCAATATTACTCCGAATTGATTTTGAATTTAGACAACAACAAGCCCAAGCAAGAATAAGGTTAATAAAATAATGAAAAAATTATTAGTTATGGCAGGAGGAACTGGGGGGCATGTTTTTCCAGGTATTGCTGTGGCGCAATATTTAATGAAGCAAGGCTGGCAGGTAAGATGGTTAGGAACTGCCGATCGAATGGAAGCACACTTAGTTCCTGAAAATGGTATTGATATTGATTTTATCGAAATATCAGGGCTACGAGGCAAAGGTGTTATGGCATTATTAAAAGCACCTTATAAAATTTTAAAAGCAGTTTTACAAGCTAGAAAAATTTTAAAAACTTATCGCCCTGATGTTGTTCTAGGTATGGGAGGATATGTTTCAGGCCCAGGGGGAATAGCAGCAAAAACACTTGGCATACCGGTTGTAGTACATGAACAAAATGGTATAGCAGGTTTAACCAACAAATATCTAGCTAAGATAGCGGTTAAAGTTTTACAAGCATTCCCTACTGCTTTTCCTAAGGCTGAAGTAGTTGGCAATCCTGTTCGTAGTGATCTTTTAACTGTAGCAAAACCTGAAGAAAGATTTAAAGATCGTGATGGGCCAATTAGAGTATTAGTCATGGGAGGCAGCCAAGGAGCTAAAGTTATTAATGATATTGTGCCTAAAGTGATAACAAAATTATCCGATAAATATATAGTATGGCATCAAACAGGTAAAGGAATGTTGAATTCCGTAATTCAGTCATACCAAAATTGCGATATGACCAATAACAAAGTGACTGAATTTATCCAAGATGTTGCAGATGCATACAATTGGGCAGATATTGTAATTTGTCGTAGCGGAGCATTAACCGTCAGTGAAATTGAAATAGTTGGTATTGGTGCTATTTTTATTCCATTTATGCATAAAGATCGTCAGCAATTTTGGAATGCAAAATCACTAGCAGATATAGGTGCTGCTAGTATTATAGAACAACCTGATTTCAGTGTTGAATCGCTATCCAATTTGTTATGTAATTTGAACCGTGACAAATTAATTGAAATGGCAATAAAAGCTAAAAGTTTATCTATTGTGAATTCCACAGAAAAAGTAGCAGAAGCCCTTTATTCGGTGATAAAATAATACTTTTCTGACATAAATTTATGTAATATTTTTGTCAAAATGTTTCAGGTTAGATATATGTTTGAGTCAATGATTCATTTGAGCAATAAAAAATAACGATGATAGATATGCTCAATGATGATATGTACTGTGAACTGTAAAATAATGTAGGAGTTAAATAGTGAATACAAAGGAATTAGCGAAGTTAAGAGCAATTATTCCTGAAATGAAGCGAGTTAAACATATTCACTTTGTGGGTATTGGTGGTGCTGGTATGGGGGGAATTGCTGAAGTTCTCGCTAATGAAGGATACCAAATTAGTGGATCAGATATTGCTGAAAATGCGGTTACTCAACATCTAGAAACATTAGGGGCAAAAATTGTTATTGGCCATGCGGCTGAAAATGTAATTAATTCTAGCGTTGTTGTTATATCCTCAGCTATTTCGCAAGATAACATTGAAGTAATTGCCGCTCGTGCGGCACGTATACCTGTTATTCAACGTGCTGAAATGTTAGCTGAATTAATGCGCTTTCGATATGGTATAGCAATTGCTGGTACTCATGGTAAAACTACAACTACCGCTATGGTTACCTCTATTTATGCTGAGGCGAAACTCGATCCAACTTTTGTTAATGGTGGTTTAGTTAAGGCGGCAGGAACACATGCTCAATTAGGTAGTAGCCGTTATTTTATTGCTGAGGCTGATGAAAGTGATGCTTCATTTCTTCATTTGCAACCGATGGTATCTATTGTAACAAATATAGAGCCTGACCATATGGACACTTATCAAGGTAGTGTTGATAATCTAAAACAAACATTTATTTCATTTTTACATAACCTTCCATTTTATGGTTTAGCTATTATGTGCTACGACGATCCTATTAATCGAGAATTACTACCGATTGTGGGACGTAAAATTATCACTTATGGATTTAGCGAAGAAGCTGATGTTGTCATTAAAAATTATCGTCAAGAACGAGGTGTAAGCTATTACACGGTTTGTCGTCCTGATCGCAAGGCTTTGCAGATTGAGTTAAATGCACCTGGTAAACATAATGCTTTAAACTCGGCGGCTGCGATAATTGCAGCAACAGAAGATGGTATTGATGATGAATCAATTATAAATGCATTAGCTAAATTTGCTGGTACTAGTCGGCGTTTTGATTTATTAGGTATATTCCCGCATGTTGATGGTGGCGATATAATGATGGTTGATGATTATGGTCATCATCCTAGCGAGGTTAATGCAACAATTCAAGCAGCAAGAAACGGCTGGCCTGAACGAAGATTGGTTATGTTATTCCAACCACATCGATACACGCGTACTCGGGATTTATTTGACGATTTCGCACAAGTGCTTTCTCAAGTCGATGCACTTGTTATGTTAGATGTCTATTCCGCAGGAGAGCAACCTATTGCGGGTGCAGATAGCCGTTCGTTATGCCGTTCTATCCGCAATCGTGGCAAAGTTGACCCAATTTATGTTTCGGATTTAGATTTGCTACCCGAAATAATGCAAGAAGTTTTACAAAGTGGTGATTTATTAATTACACAAGGTGCAGGTAGTGTTGGTCGTATAGCACGCCAATTAGCCAAAACTAAATTATCATCAGAAGAGGTTTTATAAAATGGTAGATAAAGTTGCTGTATTGTATGGTGGTACTTCAGCTGAACGGGAAGTGTCACTTAAGTCAGGTAAGGCTGTACATGCAGGATTGTTGGCAAATGGTATCGATGCGCATCTTATTGATACTAAATATCATTCTATTACTAATTTAAAAGAAGAAGGTTATACAAAAGCTTTTATTATTTTACACGGACGTGGTGGGGAAGATGGTATTGTTCAAGCGATTTTGACTTATCAAAATATTCCTTATACCGGTAGTGATGTTTTATCATCAGCCTTAACAATGGATAAACTGAAAACTAAGTTAGTGTGGAAATCACTCAATTTACCTGTTGCTGAATATGTTATGGTTGAAAAATCACAATCAATTGATACTGGTGCTATAGTTAAACAGCTTGGTTTACCGTTGTTTGTTAAACCAAGTCATGAAGGATCAAGTGTGGGAATGGCTAGAGTTAATGAAGCATCTGAATTGGAAGCAGCTATTAGCGCAGCTTTCAAATATGATAGTGTAGTGATGGTTGAGTCATTTTTAGCAGGTCCAGAATTTACGGTAGCAATTGTTGGTGACGAGGTCTTACCTTCAATCCATATTAAACCCGCAACTAAATTTTATGATTATGATGCGAAATATTTATCTGATACCACTCAGTATTTTTGTCCAAGCGGTTTATCTGATGAACAAGAACAAGAAATTCGTAAATTAGCGTTAGATGCTTATAAAGCAGTAGGATGTCGAGGGTGGGGAAGAGTTGATATCATGTTTAATGCTAATCAAAAACCTTTTTTACTTGAAGTTAATACCGCTCCAGGTATGACAGACCATAGTTTGGTACCAATGGCGGCAAAAGAACATGGATGGTCATTTAATGAGCTTGTTGCTAAAATTTTGAATTTGGCAACTTTATAATTGGCCTTATTTTATGAAACAAGTTCGGCAAGCAGCGCATAGAAGGGACGATAAAAACAAAAGAAAGCTGCTTATTTTTCGTAATACAGAGCAATTAATAGGATTTTTGTTCTTTATTGCGATTATTTGTATTAGTATTTGGGTCGTTCAAAGTTTTAAAAATTGGATGGATGATCCCGAACAAATGGTATTGTCTCAATTAACATTGAGTGGAGAGCATACCTATACAACTGAGGATGATCTTCGGGAAGCTATTTTAGGACTAGGGTTGCCTAATACCTATATAGGACAAGATGTTAATGATATTCAACAAGAAGTAATGCGATTTCCGTGGGTGAAGCAAACCAGTGTACGTAAACAGTGGCCAGATAGGTTAATTGTCTATGTGGAAGAATATAAGCCAGTGCTTTATTGGAATGACTTATTTTTACTTGATAAAAGTGGCAATGTATTTAGTGTACCACTTGACCGTATAAGCAACTTAAAACTACCAAAGTTATATGGTCCAGAGGGTAAAGCAAAATTGGCGTTAGAAACTTATTATAAATTAGAGAATCTTTCTAAAAAATTAGCTAATAATCAGTTGGCATTACATATTAAAACAGCAATAACTGATGAACGTAACGCGTGGCAATTGACGGTAAAACAGTGTGTATCAGGTTTTTGCCAAGAAAATCAGGAAATAAAATTACTATTAGGTAGTGAAAATATTGAACAAAGATATCAGCAATTTATCAAGTTATTTCCGGAAATTCAGTCAAGAATGCCAGAAAATGAAAAAATAATGGTCGCTGATTTACGTTATGAAAATGGCATTTCAGTGCAAAGAGAAAAAATGGTGCAGTAAGGAATAAATTAAGGCTGAAGTATGAAAGCAACAGAAAAAAAATTGGTTGTTGGATTAGAGGTTGGTACATCCAAAGTACTTGCTCTTGTTGGTGAAGTTCTTCCCGATGGTATTGTTAACATCATCGGTGTAGGGCATTGTCCATCAAAAGGGGTTGATAAAGGTGGTGTGAACGATCTTGAGTCTGTCGTAAAATCAATCCAAAGAGCGGTTGACCAAGCTGAATTAATGGCTGATTGTCAAATATCTTCAGTATATTTAAGCCTTTCAGGTAAACATATTCGTTGTCAAAATGAGATAGGCATGGTGCCAATAGAGGATGAAGAAGTAACCGCAGAAGATGTTGACAATGTTGTTCATACAGCAAAATCAGTCAGAATTTTAGATGAGCACCGTATTTTGCATGTCATTGCACAAGAATATTCTATCGATTTGCAAGAAGGTATTAAAAATCCTATTGGCTTATCTGGAGTAAGAATGAAAGCCAAAGTTCACTTAATTACTTGTCACAATGATATGGCTAGAAATATTGTGAAAGCAGTAGAACGTTGCGGTTTGAAAGTGGATCAACTTATTTTTTCTGGATTGGCCTCTAGCTATGCAGTTTTAACGGATGATGAAAAAGAACTTGGTGTTTGCGTAATTGATATGGGCGGCGGTACAATGGATGTAACGGTCTATACAGGAGGTGCGTTACGTCATTCAGTTGTAATCCCTTATGCTGGGAATGTTGTTACTAGCGATATCGCATATGCATTTGGCGCTCCGCCAATGGATGCTGAAAATATTAAGATTCGTTATGGATGCGCTGTAGGCTCATTAATTGGTAAAGATGAGGTTATTGATGTTCCAAGCGTAGGTGGAAGACCATCACGTTCATTGCAACGACAAACGCTTGCAGATGTAATTGAACCGCGCTATTCAGAACTTCTTTCGTTGGTACAAAAAGAGTTACTTGTATTACAAGAAGAACTTAAAAAACAGAATATCAAATATCAATTAGCAGCAGGTATTGTTTTAACTGGTGGTGCGTCGCAAATAAAAGGAATGGTAGAGTGCGCTGAAAAAATTTTTCAAAATCAAGTGCGTATTGGTCAGCCATTAAATATATCTGGATTAACCGACTATGTTCAAAAACCTTATTGTTCAACAGCTATAGGGTTATTGCATTATGGAAAACAAAGTTTATTAAATGATGATGGAAAAGATAATAATAAATCATCATTAAAAGGGATAGCTAAACGATTAACCGGATGGTTTAAAAAAGAATTTTAGCTAATATATTTCAAGAACTTCGTGGACATTGTAGATGATTATCTGTACAATGTTCGCAGATCGTAAATTTGGAGATAAGTTATGTTTGAACCTATGGTTGCAGATGATGAACCAGCAGCAGTCATTAAAGTTATTGGTGTAGGTGGTGGCGGCGGTAATGCTGTCGAGCATATGATTGCTGAACATATTGAAGGCGTTGAATTTTTTGCAGCAAATACAGATGCGCAAGCCTTAAAAAGAATTAAGGTAGGTCAAACTATCCAAATCGGGACTAATGTTACTAAAGGGCTTGGTGCAGGTGCTAATCCAGAAGTCGGTAGAAATTCAGCTGAGGAAGATCGAGATGTCATTCGTAGTGCTATCGAAGGAGCTGACATGGTTTTTATCGCAGCAGGAATGGGTGGTGGCACTGGAACGGGTGCAGCTCCTGTTGTTGCAGAAATAGCAAAAGAATTAGGAATTCTAACAGTTGCAGTTGTTACTAAACCTTTTGGTTTTGAAGGTAAAAAGCGTATGGCTTTTGCTGAGCAAGGTATTTCTGAGTTGGCAAAACATGTTGATTCACTAATTACTATTCCGAATGATAAATTATTAAAAGTATTAGGTCGTGGTGTTAAATTACTTGATGCTTTTGCTGCAGCTAATGGTGTTTTAAAGGGTGCAGTACAAGGGATCGCTGAGCTGATTACTAAACCTGGTCTTATCAATGTCGATTTTGCTGATGTTAGAACAGTGATGTCTGAAATGGGATATGCTATGATGGGGTCTGGTCGAGCTAGTGGTGATAATCGAGCTGAAGAAGCCGCAGAAATGGCAATTTCTAGCCCATTACTTGAAGATATTGATTTATCTGGAGCTCGAGGCGTATTAGTTAACGTAACATCTGGATTTGATATTGGTTTAGAAGAATTTGAAACAGTCGGTAACACAGTTAAAGCATTTGCTTCTGATAATGCTACGGTTGTTGTTGGTTCAACTTTTGATCCAGATATATCTGATGAAATTCGAGTAACAGTGGTTGCAACTGGTATTGGTATGGATAAACGTCCAGAAGTTAAAATGCCTGAACCAGTTTCACACAATGAGCTATTTAGCCGAAGTAGTCCTTTAGGACAACAAGAAGATAAATTAGCTAAGGTTGTTAATGAGCCAATAGCTTCTCCTCTTGATAATCGTGAGATTTTAGATATTCCTGCTTTCATACGGAAGCAAGCAAATTAAAGTAAAGTTGAACTTATTTGATTTTTTATTGTCAAAATCGGTAAGAACAAATAAAAAAGTAGGTGCAAAGTGAAACAAAGAACATTAAAAAAGACTATTCAAGCAACTGGTGTTGGTTTACATACTGGCAAAAAAGTTACCTTGACATTACGTCCTGCGCCTGAAAATACAGGTATAATTTACCGTCGTACTGATTTAAATCCATATGTAGATTTCCCTGTGGATGCAAAATCTGTGCGTGATACAATGCTTTGTACTTGTTTGATAAATGAAGATAATGTTCGTATTTCTACTGTTGAGCATATTAATGCTGCATTAGCAGGGCTAGGCATTGATAATATTATTATTGAAGTTAATGCCCCTGAAATACCAATTATGGATGGTAGTGCAAGTCCATTTGTTTATTTATTGCTTGATGCTGGTATTGCTGAACAAAACGCACTTAAAAAGTTTTTGTGTGTAAAAGAAACAGTTCGAGTTGAAAATGGTGATAAATGGGCTGAAGTAAGGCCTTATAGTGGCTTTAAACTGGATTTCACTATTGATTTTCAACATCCGGCTATCGACAATAGTTCACAACGTTATCAACTAGATTTTTCGTCTGAATCGTTTATTCGTCAAATCAGCCGTGCTAGAACATTTGGTTTTATGCGTGATATTGAAGCATTACAATCTAAAGGTTTATGCCTAGGTGGTAGTTTAGATTGTGCAATTGTTGTTGATGATTATAAAGTGCTAAATGAAGATGGTTTGCGTTTTGAAGATGAGTTTGTGCGTCACAAAATGCTTGATACTATCGGTGATTTATATATGAGCGGTCACAATATGATTGGTGAAGTTGTTTGTTATAAATCAGGTCATGCATTGAATAATCAATTATTGCAAGCATTGCTAGCAAAACAAAATGCATGGGAATATATCACATTTACAGAAGAGCAAACTGTACCACTTGCATTGGGTACCCAACAGCTTATTCTCGCGTAAAATAATAAGTAACATTTTATATTATAGACGCTCCTGTTTTTAATAGGAGCGTTTTTATTTTATATTAAAGAGATAGTAATATGAATAACAGTCATTTTTTTGCTCATTTATCCCGATTAAAACTAATTAATCGTTGGCCTTTAATGCGTAATGTAAGAACTGAAAATGTATCAGAGCATAGTTTACAGGTTGCTTTTGTTGCACATGCCTTAGCAATAATTAAAAACAAGAAATTTAATGGAAATGTTAATCCAGAAAGAATTGCATTGCTGGCAATGTACCACGACGTTTCAGAAGTAATAACAGGCGATATACCAACACCAACAAAGTATTACAATCCACAAATAACGGTTGAATATAAAAAGATTGAAAAAATAGCACAGCATAAACTTATCAATATGCTTCCTAAAGAATTACAAGATGATTTTAGAAAATTAATTGATGATGATTTTTATGACGAAACCGAGAAAAGTATTGTAAAACAAGCTGATGCATTATGCGCTTACCTTAAAACGATTGAAGAGCTCAGTGCGGGCAATAATGAGTTTAAATTAGCAGAACAACGTTTAAAAAAGACTTTATCTGAACGTAACAGCCCTGAAATGAATTACTTCTTAGACGTTTTTGTTCCAAGCTTTAGTTTATCACTAGATGAAATAACCATGTAAAATTAGTTTATTTATAAGCATCGGTATCAATAACCAAGAAATTGTTTTTGGCGTATTCATTTCTTACTGTTGATTTGCCTGAGCCGACCTGCCTGCCGAGTAAAATTACTTCAGGGTTATTTGAAGGTTTAACAAATCTCAGATATTCATTTTTGATTGCATTCTCGAAAATTCTGTCATGCTTATCTTTGGGAAGAATAAATTTATTAGCCATAAAATAAATAGTCAATCATCTTCTGAAAATACTACATCAGGAAATACTTCATTAAATTTCGGGTGAAAATTACCAGCCGCAATGGCTTTGAGTTCGTCTATATCTGCTGTACTTGGGGGGATAATTCCAACTTCATATAAATCTTGTAGAGCCTTTATATAGAGAGGATAAGCGGCATCATAAGCGGCTTGGTCGCCTGTTTCTTTAATTGAGCTGAAGTAGTGGCAAAACTTGATTTTTTCTCGTTTAACCGCCTGTTTTGCTGCGTCAATCCAAGGGTAAATGCTGGGATCTAGTGTTTTCATGATATTTCCTTATTCATCGTTATAAATCAAGTGCGCCGAAATGGATCATAGACATAAAGAAAAAAGTCAAAATTACCATACCAATGGTGGTGGGCATACTAAAGTAGGCATGGCCTAAAAGGTAGCTACCCACTTAAACATTTTTTATTTCTATTATAGATTATTAATAAAAAATACATACTTTTTCAGAATATTAAATTCTGTGATAATAAAGAGGTTTTTACTCTAGTTATAATAAATGTATTTTATGTCAGATACAAGTTAAATGGCTTTTAAGCTCGTCAATTTCCTCTAACTAATCGAGATATTTTTTAGTGATATACGTGATAACGAAACTAATTCACGATATCACTAATTAAAAAATTACGATTATACTGAATAATAATCACTCGAATCTTTACAGGATCAACAAACTCTCACAATGGTAGAATAATTAATCTTCTTTCCCTCGGATCTTCCGAGACAATCGTTTAAACCCATGAGTAAACTTTTTAATTGCCATTGCAAAAAAAGGAACCTTGATTTTGATATCAAAGCGTTCTTTCAACTCGATTGCGTCATTGGCTTTAGTTAGCCAAATAAATCCTGAGTTCGTTAAATCGATGGCCTTGATTTTTCCTTCAGGCGTTAAGATAAAATTTCCGCCATGAATATCATTAGATACTAAATTATAACTGTGCAGTTTTTCAATACAGTTTTTAACTTGCTCGCCATACTCTTTCATTTCTTCCCACTTTAAAGAGCGCCCTTCGATAAAGTTAAAAATCATATAATGGCGTTTAGTTTTTTGATCGAAAGCAACCAAATACAGTTCATAAGCAATATCGGCATTATCAAGTGATATTTTGGCGAGTTTACGAATTAAATTGAAATAAAAGTCGCCTGTAATTTTGGCGATTAAACGACGCTCTAAACGGTGCTCAACACCGCCATCAATTTTAAAAATAAATTTTGATTCATCATGATCGATTAAATAAGTATATCGCTCTAATTTATCGCTAGGATCGAGTAATTCATGATGTCCTTCTTCTGCCAAAAATTGGTCAAAAAGTTCTAAATAATTGATTTTGTCATTTTGCACATAGGCGAACTTCATATCGCCACGTTGAACTTCAATAATTTTTGCAAAGTTATTCAAATTTTATTATCCCAGAATACATCAAAAAAATTGACTTATCTTAAACATTATCTGCGTTAAAGTAAATGAAACAGTAACGTTTAACTAGTAGTATGAATAGTATTAATTAAAAAGTGATGAATATTTGCTATGCCATTAAAATGATATTATGGTTAAATAATTGAATTTATATTATTGGTTAGTTATGTCTAATAGCGCATCCGAATGGTTTTTATATATTATTAGAACAGCAAAAAAATCACTCTATACTGGTATTACAACAAATGTGGAAAGAAGGCTTCACCAACATCAAACCAACAAAGGTGCAAAGCATCTAAAGGGGCAAAAAGATTTGACTATCGTGTACCAAATCTACATCGGTGACAGATCGATGGCACTTAGGCTTGAGTACCGAATAAAACAGCTTTCTAAACAAAAAAAAGAGAAGTTAGTCACAAACCAACCTAATTTAAACGAATTATTAAAACTACTCAATTAATACGCTTTATATTCACATCATTGGCATTAACTGTATTGCAGGAGCTTTAATTGCATCAATTTGCTTATTAAACTCAGCTAATTGTTGACGCCAAAAATCCTCATCAGTAATCCATGGAAAGGCGATAGGAAAAGCAGGATCTTGCCAACGCTCTAAAATCCATGCTAAATGATGAACCATTCTCATCGCTCTTAAAGGTTCGATAAGCTTTAATTGATGATGATCAAACTCACAAAACTCCTGATACATTTCAATCAATAAATCCAACTGTAAACGTTGCTGTTGACGATCACCATGCAGTAACATCCACAGATCTTGAATTGCAGGGCCATTACGAGAATCATCAAAATCAACAAACATTGCATTATCGCGCCATAAGATATTACCCGCATGGCAATCGGCATGTAATCGAATAGGCTGCCAATCGTTATGCCAATGCTGTTCAACAGTTTTTATTAACTGGGCTAAAATATCTTTAAGGTCAGTTTGAACTTTCTTAGAAATATAAGCGCTAGATAGCAAGATATCTTGTGGCCGATAAAGATACTCTTCTAATCCAATAGTTGGACGATGTAAAAATGTCTGCTTAGCACCAATTTGATGGATACGACCAAGCAACATACCCACAGATTCCATTTGCTCGATATTATCCATCTCATATTGTCGTCCTACAACACTAGCAAACAACGTAAACAGATAACCTTGATATTCGTGTAGTGTCGTATTATTAAATGTTAATGGCGTAATAACGGGAACCTCAGCATCAGCTAATTGCTTAGTAAACTGATGTTCTTCAAGAATTTGCTGACGATCCCAACGATTTGGTCGATAAAACTTAACCACATAACGTTTATGATCTTCATCTTGAAATTGATAAACACGATTTTCATAACTATTTAACACAGTCAAACCAGAATCTATACTCAATCCTATTGAAGATAGGCTATCAATAATTAAATCTGGTGATAAAGATTGAAACGAAAATGTTGAACTATTCATTGAATGATCCTTTATTGCAAACTAAACCATTCATCTAATTTTTGTTTTAGAGCTTCAAGTCCAATACGCTTAGGTGATGAAAAAGGAGCAACAGTAATATCTCCTTGAAAAGGTAAAATGGCTTCTTTCACCATATTAACTTGTTTTTTTTGAGCGCCAGAAGCTAATTTATCAGCTTTAGTAAGCAGTAACATAATAGGGATATCAACAGAAACCGCCCACTCAATCATCTGTTGATCTAAATCTTTTAACGGATGTCTAATATCCATCAATACAACCAAACCTTTTAAACTTTCACGTTTTTGCAGATATTCGCCTAATGCTTTTTGCCATTTACGCTTTATCGCCTCTGGCACTTGAGCATAGCCATAACCGGGTAAATCTACTAAACGGCAATTTTCTTCAACTTCGAAAAGATTAATAAGTTGGGTTCGACCTGGCGTTTTACTCGTTCTAGCAAGCCCTTTTTGATTGGTTAATGTATTAAGTGCGCTTGATTTACCAGCGTTAGAACGACCAGCAAAAGCAATTTCAACACCACTATCAACAGGTAGATGAGAAATATCAGGTGCACTCAAAATAAAATGAGTTTTAGCATAATTTAATGGGTGAATATTGGTCATAAATAAGTATCCTTTAAATGCAACGGCATTTAATTGACTAAAATGCCGTTACTGTATAGAAAAACTTAAGAATTGACAACTTTTTCCACAGCTTTCGCAAATCGAGTCATACCTTCTTTAATTTCATCTTCAGAAATAATTAGTGATGGGGTAAAGCGCAAAACATTAGATCCAGCATTTAAAATCATTACTTTAAATTCAGTTGCTACGTTCAAAAAATCACGAGCTTTATTGTGAAATTTTGGTTGTAACTCTGCACCTAACAACAACCCTTTCCCACGATACTCTCGGAATAATTTAAATTTATCATTAATTTTTTCTAATTGCTCAATAAATACAGCACGTCGTTTTTGCACACCTTCAAGTATTTCAGGAGAATTAATAATATCAAAAGCCTCGCAACCCACAGCACAAGCTAAAGGGTTACCACCATAAGTTGTACCATGTACACCGGGATGCATAACTGAAGCAATTTCGTCTGTTGTTAACATAGCACTAATAGGAAATCCACCGCCCAGTGCTTTAGCTGAGGTTAAAATATCTGGCTTTACATCATATTGTTGATAAGTAAATAAACTGCCTGTTCGACCCATTCCACATTGCACTTCATCGAACACCAGTAACGCTTTATATTCATCACATAGCTCACGCAAACCTTGTAAAAATTCGGGTGTGGCTGAAGTTAATCCACCTTCACCTTGCACAGGCTCTAGTACAACCGCACAAGTATGATCATCCATTACGGCTTTAACTGCATCAAGATCATTAAAAGGAACATGAATAATATCAGCTGGTTTTGGACCAAAACCATCCGAATACTTAGCCTGACCACCAACAGAGACGGTAAAAAATGTACGCCCATGAAAAGATTGATAAAAAGCAATAATTTTAGTCTTATAAGGATTGTATTTATGTATTGCGTAATGACGAGCTAATTTAAACGCAGCTTCATTAGCTTCGGCACCAGAATTTGCAAAAAAAACACGTTCAGCAAACGTATTATCGATAAGTTTTTGAGCAAGATTTAAAGCCGGCTCATTAGTAAAAACATTACTTACATGCCATAACTTTTCACTTTGTTCATGTAATGCTTTAACTAATCTTGGATGACAATGCCCAAGCGCATTTACAGCGATGCCACCTGCAAAATCAATATATTCTTCACCATTTTGATCCCAAACACGACTCCCTTTACCCTTTACGGGGATAAATTTTGCTGGTGCATAAATAGGTAAAATAACTTTATCAAAAAGTTCACGTGTGATTTTTGGCTGCATTGTTTAATCCTTATTTATTTTATTAACTAGTTCCTATCATTTTAATCAAACTAATTGCGGTGTAAAGTAAATAATTATTCAAATATTTTAAATTAATATTCACTCATTAAAGGTGAATTCAATTTAAAATTAATATAATAATTTTCTTCTTATCTATAATTATTTTCAGGTATAATTAGCCACTATTCGTTAAGTGTACTTAAAAGAGATAAAAATGAGCCGTGTCGTTTATTGCCATTATTTAAAAAAAGAAGCAGAGGGATTAGATTTTCAACTTTATCCAGGGGAGATTGGAAAACGTATTTTTAACGAAATATCCAAACAGGCATGGCAAGAATGGCTCAAAAAACAAACAATGCTCATTAACGAACATAAACTCAATATGATGAATCTAGAACACCGAAAAAAAATTGAAGCTGAAATGATCAAATTTCTATTTGAAGGCGAAGAAGTTGTTATTGATGGATATAAACCGCAAAATTGAGATGTAAAATGAAAAAAAATAAAAAAATCATCGCGTTAATTATTTCTGTAACTCTTCTAACAGGTTGTCCTAGTACGAATTCAAAAAAAAATGAAAACAATTATGTTAAAGATACTAATGCTTTTAATATCTTAATTAGTCAATATGCTAATAACATTGAAGAAATTTGGGGTCCGAAAGAAGTCCTTATTGCAGGGCCTAAAGATTATGTTCAATATGAAGATAATTTAAAAACGCGTGTCCATATTAACTTTGTTTCTGGTGTGATTACTATTGAAACGATGGCAGAATCACCAATAGAAAACCTAAAAGAAGCGATAGTTTCGACATTACTTATGTCAGAGCCAGTTGACATTATACGACATGACAAAATCAGTCAAGACTTATCTCAAGAACCATTTCTATACAATCAGGTATTAGATCAAGAGCATCAACCGATTCGTTGGAGTGGCAGAGCCAATAGTTTTGCTGATTATCTGCTTAGCAATAATATAAAAACTCGCTGGTCTGGTTCTTATAAAATTACTTATGTTGAAATTAAACTTGTTCCTAACCACATAAATCAACGTGCCAGAAAATTCTTACCAATAGTAGCTGAAGCTTCTAATCGTTATTTTATTGATGAACGCTTGATCTTAGCCATTATGGAAGTTGAATCTGCATTTAACCCATATGCTGTCAGCCGTACTGATGCGCTTGGACTAATGCAAGTACAACAACACACCGCTGGGCGTGATATTTTCAAATTACAAGGCAAATCGGGTGAACCAAGTCGAAAATTCTTACTCGATCCGCGTAATAATGTTGATATAGGTACAGCTTATTTATCTTTATTAAAAACGAAATACTTAGCAGGCATTAATAACCCAATTTCGTTAAGATACGCCGTGATCACATCTTATAATGGAGGAGTAGGAAGTGTGTTGCGTACGTTTTCTAACGATCGCAATGAAGCTATCAACATCATAAACTCAATGACACCACAACAGGTTTATCGAAAACTTGTCACTTCTCACGTTTCGCAAGAGTCACGTAATTATCTAATAAAAGTCAATAGAATCTTAGATAATAAATAAGTTATAAAAAATAAATATTTCCTCATCATTCATAAGTAATGATGAGGAAATATATCATTTACCAGCTCATAAACGAATGATAAAGCAAAATGGATTTAATGGTTGTTTAAAGATAACACAACATAATCAGTCAACATCTAGCGATTCAGAAGCTAACAAACAATAGCTAACTAACAAAAGGTAATAAACAAAAGTCTAAGCGATTGTGGGTAAAACACTCTAACAGTTTTTAAAGAATTATTTTAATTAAAAATTTACTTATCTATAAAGTGAATGATTTTCATCTTTACATTTCTTTACAAAAAAATCCGCCAAAAAACTAGCCAACAATTTTTTAAATGGTTATACTTTAACCGCTATAGGAAAGCAAGCTTTTTAAATAATCGGAAAATAATAAAAATCCAAATAAAACAAATAATTACTTGACAGGTAAACCATAATGCATTATCATTTTAGACACCAGACATCAGCACTGGCAAACCTATGTCTTAAATTTATTAAATAATCTTATTCGACGTGTTTTTACACTAAGCTCATTTATACCTTCCAAATTATTTCTCAACGAATTATCGAAATTACCGCTCAAATCACCTAAAACAGCTTTGCTAGTATTAGCACTGTTATTATTGTCATCGTCATGGAATGTTCAGGCGAATGGCAAAAAATCTCGAACAGGTAATCGTAGTGATGCAATAATGCTACCGTCGCCAGTTATCAATTATGTAAGGCCAAATCTACTTTTGGGTGATGAAGAAAGAGCGGGTCCAGCTGACATATGGAATCCCGATAAGGGCTTTTTAGTACAATCAATTGATTTTGAATCAATTCATCCTGAATCATACAGTCTTAATTTTCCGACCACGGGTGGGCATAATTTATATTTTGATTTACTCATAAGTGGAGTAGATATAAAGGAATTGACATGGGAACCCATTACTTTGGGGGGCATCACTGCGACAGTGACAAATGTTGTAGCTAATGATAAGTGGATCCCTGATGAAGATAAGGGACAAGTTGTCGCTCGTGTTAAGCTAACAGGTCCAGAGGCAAGAAATCAATGGTACAATCCTCATCCTAACCCAATTGCTAAGCCACAGTTACCACAGACGTTTGAGTTAGTGGGTAGAGATATTAATACCGGTGATGAGGTAGTAAAATATGGATTTAAGTTAAAGCAGTGGTTTGTTAACCGAGGAGGTAAATATGATACAGCCCCAGCTCAAACAACATGGTGTAGTCGTTTGGGGTATCGTCTTACGCAGGTAAGAGATTTAACCAATGCAGTCAGAACAGCTAGTTTTCCTATTTCTAGTGCCACGCCGTCGTCATCTGAAAATTATTACCAGCGTCGAATTGGAGCTGGATTTTTCACGGAGTGGGGCTACATGTCCCATTACGCTAATGCGGATTTCGCTTACAGTACTCACTCCCACTATGGTTATTGGACGATCAACGCCATACCTAACCGTCAGTTCTATGTCTACTCGGACACTGGCTACATCAATAGCAATCACATGGGTGCTACCTTCGGGTATTATGCTGTTTGCACCACACCTTAGATTTTAGTGTTTATTTTTTAATCCTTAGGCTCAGGAATAGTTTATGGTGCAAATAAAGGATAATATAACAAATAACCAAGCCTCTGAGGCTTTAGGTATTGAGCAGCAAAAGTCTGCGAGCTTTGCGCTTTAATGACTGAAAGCCAAAATAGTGCTCTGATCGATACAAATTAAAATCTTGCGCTTTTGTTATTAACTAGCTGTTATTAACAAGTTATTATTAAATAGCTATTATTAAATAACAAAAGCGCTTTTCTTAAAAAGCAGAATCCAGTGTAATAAAAAAAACTATTCTATAAGTGTTTGATTTCATTTAAAATAAAAAATTAAATAAAATCAATAGCCTACCTGAACGATTTTAGAGCAAAAAATACGCTATAGCACGGCAAAGTTAATATGGCTAATTTTAATCACGTCCGATAGGTTGATTCTAAATAAGATTAGCTCCCCACTAGGTATAAATCTTCCTAAAAATTTTAATTCACTATTTTTACTATAAGTAACCTCTTTAATAATGAGGGATTTTTGTGGTTTTAAAGTTTTTTAATAAAAAAAACGTGATCTGCTTCAAATTTTGAGTATACTATGCGTCTCATAAAACCCTAGTTTTTTTGAGGATGTTAGTTTGAGTACCAATAAACTTGTGGATTCATATTCTCCCGCACAAATGACCCAAATTGCTGAAGATCTTGGCAATTACAAAGTAAACAAACACCCATGTAGTACGATTTTATCCGCAATGCTTGCTGGTGTTTATATCTCTATCGCTTTTGTATTTTATATTACCGTAACAACCGGAACAGCAACCGTTGCTTTTGGTTTGGCAAAATTAGTCGGCGGTATTTGTTTCTCTTTAGGACTTATGCTTGTTGTTTGTTGTGGTTCTGACTTATTTACTTCAACCGTATTGACCATTTTACCTAAAATGACCCATAAAATTGGCTGGACTAAAATGATTCGTAATTGGATTTTGGTCTATGTTGGTAACTTTATTGGTGCTATACTGTTTGTTACAGTTATTTGGTTTTCAGGCCAGTATATGGTAGCCAATGGTTTGTGGGGACTAAATATTTTACAAACCGCTGATCATAAATTACATCACACCTTTATTGAGGCAGTATGTCTTGGCTTTCTAGCTAATCTAATGGTCTGTTTGGCCGCCTGGTTGAGTTACGCTGGTCGTAGCTTACTTGATAAAATGCTAATTATGGTTTTACCTGTTGCAATGTTTGTCGCCAGCGGTTTTGAGCATAGTATTGCAAATATGTTTATGATTCCTATGGGTATTGTGATTAAGAACTTTGCGTCCCCTGAGTTTTGGCAAGCAGCTGGTGTGTCGGCAGATGCATTTAAAGAGTTAACTGTATCGCATTTTGTATTTAAAAATTTAATTCCAGTTACAATTGGGAATATTTTAGGTGGTTTAGCTGTAGCACTACCTTATTGGGCTTTATATTTACGTAAGCCACATTGATTTTATAATATTTACCCTCATATTTAATAGGGTAAATAGTTATTTTTGTAAACCTGAGGTGAAAATTATGAGTAATTTAAACGAAGTACAAGCAGCAGCTTGGAAAGGATTTAAAGATGGTGATTGGCAAAATAATGTTAATGTCCGCGATTTTATTCAAAAAAACTACACGCCATATGAGGGCGATGAGTCTTTCTTAGCTGGCGCAACTGAAGCCACAACTAAGTTATGGGATAAAGTAATGGAAGGCATTAAAATTGAAAATGCTACCCATGCCCCTGTGGATTTTGATACAAGTGTTATTTCGACAATTACTGCTCATGATGCAGGTTATATTGAAAAAGATTTAGAAAAAATTGTTGGCTTACAAACTGAAAAACCATTAAAACGTGCAATTATTCCGTTTGGTGGTATCAAAATGATCGAGAATTCTTGCAAAGCTTATAACAGAACGCTTGATCCTTTAGTCAAAAAAATCTTTACTGAATATCGTAAAACTCATAACCAAGGTGTTTTCGATATTTATACTCCAGATATTCTTCGTTGTCGTAAATCAGGTGTTATTACAGGTCTTCCTGATGCTTATGGCCGTGGTCGTATTATTGGTGACTACCGTCGTGTTGCGCTCTACGGTATCGACTACTTAATGCAAGATAAATTTGCACAATTCAATTCACTACAAGCTGATTTCGAAAACGGTGTTGATCTTCCAATGATTATGCAACGTCGTGAAGAAATTGCTGAACAGCATCGTGCACTTGGCCAAATTAAAGAAATGGCAGCTAAATACGGCTTCGATATTTCTGCCCCAGCAAAAACTGCACAAGAAGCAGTTCAATGGACATATTTTGGTTATTTAGCTGCGGTTAAATCACAAAATGGTGCTGCAATGTCATTAGGTCGTACTTCGACTTTCTTTGATATTTACTTCCAACGCGATCTTGAAGCTGGTTTAATTACAGAAAAAGATGCTCAAGAAATTGTTGACCATTTTGTTATGAAGTTACGTATGGTTCGTTTCTTACGTACGCCAGAATATGATGAATTATTCTCTGGTGACCCAATCTGGGCAACTGAATCTATCGCTGGTATGGGTGTTGACGGTCGTACATTAGTTACTAAGACTTCTTTCCGTTTCTTAAATACTTTATATACAATGGGTCCATCTCCAGAACCTAATATGACAATCCTTTGGTCTGAAAAATTACCAAGTGGATTTAAAGAGTTCGCATCAAAAGTATCGATCGATACATCATCATTACAATATGAAAATGATGATTTAATGCGTCCTGACTTTAACAATGATGACTATGCTATTGCATGTTGTGTAAGCCCAATGATTGTTGGTAAACAAATGCAATTCTTTGGTGCGCGTGCAAACCTTGCTAAAACTCTACTATACGCAATCAACGGCGGTGTGGATGAAAAATTAAAAATGCAAGTTGGTCCTAAAGAGGCTCCAATCACTGATGAATATTTAGATTTTGATACAGTGTTTGCTCGTTTAGACCACTTTATGGATTGGTTAGCAAAACAATACGTAACTGCATTAAATGCTATTCACTATATGCACGATAAATACAGCTATGAAGCATCATTAATGGCGCTTCATGATCGTGATGTTATTCGTACTATGGCATGTGGTATTGCTGGTCTTTCAGTTGCAGCTGACTCTCTTTCTGCGATTAAGTATGCAAAAGTAAAAGCAATTCGTGATGAAGATGGTTTAGCTACTGACTTTGAAATTGAAGGTGAATATCCACAATTTGGTAATAACGATCCACGAGTTGATGATATCGCTGTTGATTTAGTTGAACGTTTTATGAAGAAAATTCAAAAACTTAAAACTTATCGTAATGCAACACCTACACAATCTGTATTAACCATTACATCAAACGTTGTTTATGGTAAGAAAACAGGTAATACTCCAGACGGACGTCGTGCTGGTGCGCCATTTGGACCAGGTGCCAACCCAATGCACGGTCGTGACCAAAAAGGTGCGGTAGCTTCATTAACATCTGTTGCTAAACTTCCATTTGCTTATGCTAAAGATGGTATTTCTTATACTTTCTCTATCGTTCCAAATGCATTAGGTAAAGATGATGATGTGCGTAAACGCAACTTAGCTGGTTTAATGGATGGTTATTTCCATCACGAAGCTACAGTAGAAGGTGGTCAACATCTAAATGTTAATGTATTAAATCGTGATACATTATTAGATGCGATGGAACATCCTGAAAAATATCCACAATTAACTATTCGTGTTTCTGGATATGCGGTGCGTTTCAACTCATTAACTAAAGAACAACAAAATGACGTAATTAACCGTACATTTACACAAAAAATGTAATTTAGTTAATTGTTAACTTAATCGAAAATAGCGTCTTTAAAGGCGCTATTTTTTTATCAGTGCAAATATTATTTTTGCCATCTTTAAATTAAATATTAATACGATGATAATAATTTAATATTGTTGATATTTATCCAGTATAATTAATCAAAATATAATTCGTGACGATTAATACTATTGGTTTAAGTTTGACGGTAGTGGAGTTAAAATTATTAAAAAGTCATATGAGCAATGATTCGAGATTATCTATGGAACAACAAAATATTATTATGACAACTAATTCGCCTATTAAAGGCCGTATCCACTCTTTTGAATCCTTTGGTACTGTTGATGGTCCAGGGATTCGTTTTATTGTTTTTTTTCAAGGTTGCTTAATGCGTTGCTTGTATTGCCATAATCGTGATACATGGGATTTAAAAGCTGGCCGAGAGGTCACCGTTGATGAGCTTATGAAAGAAATTGTTTCTTACAAAAGTTTTATTATGCCTAATGGTGGTGGTGTGACAGCTTCGGGCGGTGAGGCTACGTTACAAGCTGAGTTTGTTACTCAATGGTTTAGAGCTTGTCATCAAGAAGGCATTAGTACTTGTTTGGATACTAATGGTTATGCAAGGCAGCTCGACCATGTTGTTGATGAACTTTTAGAAGTAACAGATTTGGTCATGCTTGATTTAAAGCAAGTTAATGATGAAATTCATCAAAAATTAGTTGGAGTGCCAAATAAACGAGTTCTTGAATTTGCTAAATATTTGCAAAAAATTAATAAGCGAACTTGGATACGTTATGTTGTTGTTCCTGGGTGGACTGATGATGATAATTCAGCACATCTGCTTGGTAAATTTATTGAGGGGATGGATAATATTGAGCGTGTAGAATTACTTGCTTATCATAAACTAGGTGCTTATAAATGGGATACGATTGGTGATAAATATAAGTTGGAAGGCGTTGAGGCTCCACCAAGAGAAACCCTTGATAGGATCCAAGGTATTTTAGAAAGTTATGGTCATTATGTTACATTTAGTAAATAGTTGATAGATTGTTTGATAAGAGGCGCATTCAATTGTGCCTCTTTTGTATCTATTGTAATCTTTTTCGTTTTATTGCACGTATAACAAAAATCCCACCCTCAAAAGCTAGAATGCAGACAGATAACCAAATAAATCCATATGATACAATATGTTCTGATGAAACTTTCTCATGCAAAAACAGTATAGAAATAACTGTTAGTAGTACTGGCTCTACATATCCTAATAAACCAAATAATCCCATGGGCAGTAAGCGACTTGCAACAAAATAGATTGCAAAAGCAATAGCCGTGATGATCCCCAAGGTTGGTATGTAAATCGGGAAATGAGAAAGATCACTAATAATTTTGTCTAAACGATAATTTAAGGCACAATATATAAGGCACCCTAGGAAGATAAAGAAAAAGTCAGAAAAGGTGCCCACAATGCCATCTATTCGCAATTTGCGCCTTGTCATAAAGTAGATTGGATACCCCAAAGCAATAACAGCGGTTTCCCATGAGAAAGCACCAGTGATGTAAATTTCAATGGCAACGCCTAATACTGCAAGTGCAACAGCTATTTTTTGCAAGAAGCTGAGCTTTTCTTTATAAAAAATTTGCCCAGAAATCACCATTGCTAGTGGCAATAAAAAATAACCTAGCGATGCTGATAACCCATGTCCGTTAAGTGGTGCCCAAATAAAAATCATCATTTGTATTGTGAGCAAAACAGAAGAAAATAATAACCCCAATAAAAAAAGTGGTTGTTGTTTTATTCGTCTAAAAAGTGCAGTTATAACTGACCACTGTTTTCCCGCAATGATTAATATAGCTATTGCAGGAAATGAAGTTAGTAATCGCCAACAAAAAATATCAACAACAGATAAGGAGTGTAACAAAACTGGGTAGTAATACAGTAACCCAAATAGACATGATGCCAGTATTGAAAGCGCTACACCTTTTATCATTTTTTTCACCTTTATTAATAAAAAAATAGCGCTAATAGATAGCGCTATTCTCTAAGATAATGTAAGTTATTTAATAAACTCAACACCATTCATATAAGGTACTAAAACGGATGGAACTTTAATTGAACCATCTGCTTGTTGATAGTTTTCCATAATAGCAACAAGTGTACGTCCAACAGCTAGACCAGAACCATTTAGTGTATGTACTAAATATGTTTTATTATCAGCTTTATTACGATAACGAGCTTGCATTCGGCGAGCTTGGAAATCCCACATATTTGAGCAAGAAGAAATTTCTCGGTATGTATTTTGAGCTGGTACCCATACTTCAAGGTCATAGGTTTTACAAGAGCCAAAGCCCATATCTCCAGTACATAACACAATTTTTCGATATGGTAATTCAAGTAATTGCAATACTTTTTCTGCGTGAGCAGTTAACTCTTCTAATGCCTTCATCGATTCTTCTGGCTTAACAATTTGAACCAATTCTACTTTATCAAATTGATGCATACGGATTAAGCCGCGAGTATCTTTACCGTAAGATCCTGCTTCAGAGCGAAAGCAAGGAGTGTGTGCTGTCATTTTTAATGGTAATACACTTTCATCAAGGATTTCATCGCGCACAAGATTAGTTACAGGCACTTCGGCAGTTGGAATTAATGCATAATTACTGCTTTCAGCTTCTTCATCAAGCGGTTTAGTATGAAATAAGTCACCTGCAAACTTTGGCAATTGTCCTGTTCCAAAAAGTGTTGCTTGATTGACTAAATACGGTACATAAATTTCGGCATAACCATGCTGTTCTGTGTGTAAATCTAACATGAATTGAGTAATAGCACGATGTAAGCGTGCGATTTGTGATTTCATAACCACAAAACGTGCACCTGTGAGTTTTACCCCTGCTGCAAAGTCAAGATCACCAAAGCGTTCTCCTAATGCAACATGATCTTGAATTGGGAAATCAAATTTTCTTGGTGTGCCAAAGCGTGAAATTTCAACATTATCATTTTCATCTTTTCCATCAGGAACAGAGTCATCAGGAATATTTGGGATAGTGGAAGCGATATCTTTAATTTTGCTTAGTAGGATATCAAGCTCTGCTTTAGCGCTATTGAGTTTTTCACCAAGTTTATTGACTTCTTCACGGACAGCTGTAATATCTTCGCCTCGTGCTTTTGCTTCACCAATTGCTTTTGAACGAGCATTACGTTCGGCTTGTAAGTTCTCGGTTTCAACTTGTAATACTTTGCGTTTTTCTTCTAAGTGACGAATCGTATCAATATCTAATTTAAATCCTCGACGTGCTAATTTATTAGCGACAAGATCCAATTCATTTCGGAGTAAATTTGGGTCCAACATAAATAGTGTCCATTATTAACTAGGGAATATCTTTCTACTTTATCGTTATTCTATTATAGAAAACAGAACATATAAATTAAAAAGTAGATTAATTTACCGATATTAAAATTTGTTAGCTTAGTATACTAGAATTATATTGGGATTCAACCGAAATGGCGACCAGAAGAACTTTAGGGAACTAGTAAAATATTATTTATTCAAATAGATAGACGATAAGCTGTTTTTTGATATATTAATCATATACAAATAAATATTTTTCATAATATCGGCTAGAGGGCTGTTTATCTTTGAATAAAAAGAAAATAAAAAGCATAAAGATGTTGTTATAATATAATTTCGAATTACTTAATATCGATATAATCATCAGATTATTTGATTATTTAGGATGATAATAGTAAGCACAGTGAATTAATCTCACAATATACATATACAGCTCATGGTAATTGAGATAGATTGAATAGGCTGTAGCTATTTTGTCCACGTTTTTGTTCTGATTTCTTCTTGAAGCTGTAATTTTGCAAACATCCGTTTAGGCTTGAGATTTTTCGCTTCTAACTCTTTTAAACATCTGATATCCGAAATTTCTAGATCATCGTATTTTTCCTCCATTTATAAAAAGTTGAATATCCCATATCTTATTTGAGGCAAAGCGCTTTAATTGAGAAACGTGCTTTAACTTTTTTAATATCGGTACGATTTGGTGCTTATCACCTTTTTCATATTCAAATTCTCTTTTACTTTTATTATAGACAATTTTCTACTTTTTAGAAGATAGTTATAATAAAGGGGGGAGTTTTTAGTTCCCCTTTTTATTCGTTTTATTGTATTTTAGTTTTTGGTTGATGTTGATGTAAGTAGGTTTCCTAAAAAAACTAATAAATATCAATAATGAAGTCAATATCTTGTTGTTCTTGTAATTTTACCCTTAACAATTCTTTAAGCTCTTTTATTAAGCTATTTAGTTCAAATATTTCTTTTTTTGTGAGTAGCCCTGTTTTTGATTTTAATTCTTTAATTCTTAAAATTTTTTGCTTGATATTTTTGCACATTATTTACACTCCTTTCATTATTTAAATTTACTATAACTTATTACTTTTTAAAAATATTTGAAAGATTTCAACGATCAGTAACATCAATTAATATAGGTTTTAGCTATCGTGCGCTATTTAATCGATCTGTAAAACCGATCATAATATACTACCAATTAAAATTGATTTAAAGAATAAGAAAAAGATAAGTTATGTTTTGGTAAAAATGTAGTAGATGATATCGTCGATTTTTATCAAAAAAATCAAATTGAATATAAAGAATTATGGAAAATATTAATCAAATTTTTAATATTTCAGTATCGGATTGTAATGATTCTGTAAATTGGTAGCTTGATTATAAATGGATAAATAGACGTGTTTATCGAGTATATTGTGAGTTAAGGCTTAACCTCAGAATAAAACATAGAAGCGTATTTTATTTCGAACACCAGAAAAGTTATCATATTTCTAATAAAAAAGGTGAATGTTGATTAATGGTTTTTATCAGTGATAGTAGCTGTAATCAACGTCGCTTTAGGACATTCAATGTCATCGATGGCTTTAATCGTGAGGCGTTAGAGATTGATATTGCAGTAAGCTTACCAGCGGGAAGAATTACCCGTTACTTAGATAAACTGGCTGAATATCGAGGGTATCCATTAAAAATACGGGTCGATAATGGACCAGAATTTACAGGAAAAACCTTTATAAACTTGGCTAAATCACATGATATAGCCATTGATTATATCCAGCCCGGTAGTCCTTATCAAAATGGCTATATTGAACGATTTAATCGTACTGAAGTACTCAATTTATATCTTTTTAACAAATTAGTACAAGCAAGGAGAATAACCGAAGAATGGTTAATGATTTATAACACTGAAAGGCCACATGAGGCATTAAATAACATGACACAGCCGAATATAAAACATTAAAACAAGCAGCGTAATTTTCTACATTAGTTTTAACTATGCGGTATCAAAATTTCCAAAATATACAAATAAACGTACAAAGTGGTGTGATGAGTAGTTCTTCGCTGTTTTTGAATCTGGATATAATAAGATAAGTTTTTATTTTTTTTATTATTGCTATAACTGATAAAGTGTTCGAAAGTGGTTAATGGCGCACCCGAAGGGATTCGAACCCCTGACCGCTCGGTTCGAAGCCGAGTGCTCTATCCAGCTGAGCTACGGATGCGTGTAAGTTCGTTAAAAAAGTGGTGCATCCGAAGGGATTCGAACCCCTGACCGCCCGGTTCGTAGCCGGGTACTCTATCCAGCTGAGCTACGGATGCGTTTTGAATTTATTTAAAATGGTGCATCCGAAGGGATTCGAACCCCTGACCGCCCGGTTCGTAGCCGGGTACTCTATCCAGCTGAGCTACGGATGCATATTTTAATTTATTTAATGGCGGTGAGAGAGGGATTCGAACCCTCGATGCAGCTTTTGACCGCATACTCCCTTAGCAGGGGAGCGCCTTCAGCCTCTCGGCCATCTCACCAATGTATTATGATTTTGCTTTAACAACAAAATCATAATGTGTGGCGCACATATTACGTTTTACAAAAAATAAGTCAAACATTTTTTTGCTTACGCGTGCTAGTTGTTTATTTCCTGCCCAATATTACCCTATGGACTTAGGTATTTCATCATTTGCTTCTTGTGGTTGATGAATTTTGTTATATATTTCTTCCCTATGAATAGAAACTTCTTTAGGTGCATTAATACCTACTCTGACTTGATTTCCCTTCACGCCCAAGATGGTAATAACTACATCATCACCAATTATTAGTGTTTCACCTACTCTCCTAGTTAAAATTAACATTAGATCTCCTAATATCAGTTAAGTATATATCCAAACAATTTTAATATATAGCTTTATCAGCCCCCATCAATAAGACGGGATTTTACAGAAAACTCTAATATTCAATTAACAAATATTTTGAGTCTATCTGGCTAATTTGCTTGTAATTTATTACTGATTTCCTTTTTCACAGAAGATAACGCTTCTGGTAATGCCGAGAGATCCATTCCACCTGCTTGAGCGAAATCAGGTCGCCCACCCCCTTTACCGCCTACTTTTAATGCTAATTGGGAAACCAAATCTCCTGCCTTAACTATATTGACTAAGTCATTGGTTACACCTGCAGCTAAATTGATCTTATCATCATTGACAGCGGCTAAAATTATTACACCTGTCTTTAATTGATTTTTCAGATCATCAATCATAGTCCGTAATAATTTTGCTTCAACATTATCAAGTTTAGCAATTAGTAAATGTTTATCATTGATTTTTTCACATTGATTAAGTAATTGTGCACTTTCTTGGCTAGCTTTCTGTGCTTTTAGTTGTTCAATTGTTCTTTCAAGCTGTTTAGTTTGCTCGATCAATTGCTCAATGCGCACTAAAACTGCCGATTTGTCACTTTTAGTTAGTTGTCCAATTTGAGTTAATAAATTAGATTCATTATGGATCAGATCCATTGCATTTTGCCCTGAAGTTGCCTCAATACGGCGTACACCAGAAGCTATGCTTGATTCTGATATTATTTTAAATAACCCAATATCACCAGTTCTATTTACGTGAGTACCACCACAAAGTTCAATTGAAAAATCGCCCATTGTTAGAACTCTAACGATATCTTCATATTTTTCACCAAATAAAGCCATAGCGCCTTTATCTTTAGCTTTATCAATTGGCATTAGCTCAATATCAACTGGTAAATTACGACGAATCTGTTGATTTACTAAGTTCTCTATTTCAATAATTTGTTCTGGCGTAATGGCTTGATTATGTGAAAAGTCAAAACGTAAATAGCTATCATTAACTAGAGACCCTTTTTGGTGGACATGGTTGCCTAAAATACGTTGTAAAGCCGCTTGTAATAGATGCGTAGCTGAGTGATTACGTCGAATACGTTCACGCAACTCAACATCAATAGCAGCAATGACATTATCACCAACTTTTAAAGAGCCTTTTATAATTTGACCAAAATGACCAATACTTTTACCATATTTTTGGCTATCAAAAACACTAAATTCAAGATTAGCCGCGGTTAGTAAGCCTTTATCACCAATTTGGCCACCAGACTCTCCATAAAATGGTGTTTTGTCTAAAACGACAATAGCTTCATCACCTGCGTTAATATTTTCGACTTTTTGGCCGTTTTTAAATATAGCAATAACTTTTCCTGATGATTCTGTTGCTTGATAACCTAAAAATTCGGTTTTATCATCAAGCTTGATAACATTACTATAATCAACATTAAATGAGCTTGATTCGCGAGCTCGCTTTCGTTGCTCTTCCATGCATTGGTTAAAGCCATCTTCATCAATAGTAATGTTTTTTTCACGACACACATCTGCCGTTAGATCTAATGGAAAACCATAAGTATCATAAAGTTTAAATGCGATATCTCCAGGTAAAACTTTCCCCGTTATTTTGGCTAATTCCTGATCTAATAAAGATAACCCTCGTTCAAGAGTCTTTAAAAATTGCTCTTCTTCAATTTTAAGTGCATCTTCGACTAGTTTTCGATTATTTTCTAATTCAACCGCTGCGCTTCCCATCACATCAATTAATGGTTTAACTAATTTATAAAAGAAAATATCTTTTGCTCCTAGCATGTGCCCATGACGCACTGCGCGTCGAATAATGCGGCGTAGTACATAGCCTCGTCCTTCGTTTGAAGGTAAAACTCCATCTGAAATTAGGAATGCACAAGAGCGGATATGGTCGGCAATAACGCGTAGCGATTTATTTTCTAAATCTTTAGTCTGAATAACGTTAGCAGCATCATTAATTAATTTCTTAAACAGATCTATTTCATAATTAGAGTTGACGTGTTGTAGCACTGCAGCAATACGTTCTAGTCCCATACCAGTATCCACAGATGGCTTAGGTAATGGTTCCATTGTTCCATCGGGATGGCGATTAAATTGCATAAAGACAATATTCCAAATTTCTATAAATCTGTCACCATCTTCTTCTGCGCTACCAGGAGGTCCTCCCCAAATGTGATCACCATGATCATAGAAAATTTCGGTACAAGGACCACAAGGACCGGTATCACCCATCTGCCAAAAGTTATCTGAGGCATACGGAGCACCTTTATTATCACCAATACGAATTATGCGTTCTTTAGGGATGCCGATTTCTTTTTCCCATATTGCATATGCTTCATCATCTGTCTCATAAACGGTAACGGTTAACTTCTCTTTAGGTAGGTTAAACCACTCTTTGCTGGTCAATAATTCCCATGCAAAATGTATTGCATCATGTTTAAAGTAGTCACCAAAACTAAAGTTTCCTAACATCTCAAAAAATGTATGGTGTCGAGCAGTATAACCAACATTATCTAAATCATTATGTTTTCCACCAGCACGGACGCAACGTTGCGATGTTGTTGCTCTAGTGTAAGAACGCTTATCAACACCAAGGAATACATCTTTAAATTGATTCATTCCAGCATTAGTAAATAATAATGTTGGATCATTGTGTGGAACAAGGGAACTACTTGCGACAACTTCATGTCCTTTGCCACGGAAAAAGTCAAGAAAATTTTGACGAATTTCTGCAGTACTTTTCATTTATGCTTCCATATAAAACGATAGATTTTTAAACATAGTAATATACCCGTTACAACTAAAGTTGAAAAGTAAATCTTCCTAAATTGGAGTGGAGCTAACTAATATTTATTACAAGTAAATAGGGATAAAATAAAAAAAGAATTAATGAGCTTTATTTGTAATAGGCTTTAAATTATATGTTTTGTATTCTAGATATTATAATTATTTAAGTCAATAAATCGTAAGCAGCTTTAATATCATCTTGTGTATAACCTCTAGCAACTAAAAACTGAGTAACTTTTTGTTTTTTATTGTTATTTTCGGGTTTGATTTGTTTTGACTTTTTTAATAATTGTTTATATGCAAGGTTTCCCCAGTTTATATTAGAGGCTTGTAATAACTGACGGCTTAAGTCAACAGATAAACCCCGTTGTTTAAGTTCTATTGCAATTTTATACTTTCCGTAGCCTTTATTGGCACGCATAACAATATAATTTTCAATATAATGGGCGTCATTTATCCAATTTTGATTAATACAATGTTCAATCACATCTTGTATTTCAATTTTTAGTTTAGTCAATTGGTCATGATATTCTTCTTCTGTATTTTGTTGCTTCTTTGCAAAAAAGAATATCATTTTTTGGCTTAGTTCATACGAAGAGTGATCGCGCTGTGCAAGTAATTGCACAGCTTTATTTAGGATTGATTTATTGAGTTTTTTTTCATTATTCAATGCTGTCATTCTCTAATGAAATATCGTCTTCAGGGGCTGTAAAATCTGCTGGACTATTTAGTAATAAATCACGTAGTTTTGTTTCGAGCTCTTTTGCGATTTCAGGATGTTCTTGCAAAAACTTAATTGAGTTAGCTTTACCTTGTCCAACTTTTTCGCCGTTGTAGCTATACCATGCACCAGCTTTATCGACTAACTTATGTTTAACCCCTAAGTCAATCAATTCGCCTTCTTTAGAAATACCACAACCATAAAGAATCTGGAATTCTGCTTGTCTAAAAGGTGCTGCAACTTTATTTTTAACCACTTTAACTCGAGTATCACTACCAATAATATCTTCGCCTTCTTTCACAGAACCTGTGCGACGAATATCAAGGCGAACAGAAGCATAGAATTTTAGTGCATTACCGCCTGTTGTTGTTTCTGGGCTACCAAACATAACACCAATTTTCATACGAATTTGGTTAATAAATACAACTAAACAATTTGCATTTTTGATATTCGCAGTTAGTTTACGTAATGCTTGTGACATTAAGCGAGCTTGTAATCCCATATGAGAATCGCCCATTTCACCCTCAATTTCAGCTTTTGGAGTTAATGCTGCGACTGAGTCAACAATAATAACATCAACAGCACCAGAACGAACCAAAGCGTCGCAAATTTCAAGGGCTTGCTCTCCTGTATCAGGTTGAGAAACTAATAAGTCATCAACTTGAACGCCTAATTTAGCTGCATAAATTGGATCGAGTGCATGTTCAGCATCAATAAATGCACAAGTCTTACCTTCTTTTTGAGCTTGTGCTATGACTGATAAGGTAAGTGTTGTTTTACCAGATGATTCTGGCCCAAAAATTTCAACAATTCGACCCATTGGTAAACCGCCAATACCTAGAGCAATATCAAGACCTAAAGAACCTGTAGATACAGCATCTACATCTAACGTTTGGGTGTCCCCTAAACGCATAATTGAACCTTTACCAAATTGTTTTTCGATTTGACTTAATGCAGCAGAAAGTGCGCGTTGTTTGTTTTCGTTCATATTATAAAATTCCAATGAGTTAGGATTGGTAATATTATACTGTATTGTTATACAGTATCAAGTTTTTTTCTCAACAATTATTTAGTTAACTATGGAAATTAAGACACAAATTTTATGGATGATTTGTTTTATGTAATAATTGAAACTAACAAATGGTGATGAAATATTGATATTCAAGATTAAATTTATTGAATTATTTTGTTAATTTTATAGCTGTGAATTTTTATCAAACCTAAATTAATATTGATTATTTTAGTATAATGAAAAGAATAACGCATTTTATAAAGATTATATTTGATAATAATCAAAACCCACTAATTTAATTTAGTAATACTTTCATAAAAAAATGTCATTTGATATGATTAGCTTTGGAGCTAATATAACCAACTTTTATTCATTAAAATATTTGTTCTTCAAGAAACTATTTAATAATAACTCATTAATTTAATACTCAAATGTTATATTACTCTGAAATATTTATTTAGGTTAAAATATATTTCGAAATAAAGGAAAACAATGACCATTGATAAACAACATTATGTTTTATGCTCACACTGTGATTTGGTCATAGAATTAACTGATATAACAGTAGGGCACAAAGCTGTTTGTCCACGCTGTAATACTACATTAGCTAAAAATAGTAGCAATATGAAATTTAGAGCTGCTATGTATGCAGCTTGTTCATTAATTATGATTATTGTCGCCTGCGGCTTTGTCTTTATTGATATCCGAATTGTAGGAAATTACATTGGCGTTAGCGTATTAGATATTCCTAAGACCCTTTATTTTGATAAATATAGCTATGTTTCAGCGCTTTTTATTTTATTTGTTTTACTTTTCCCTATATTCAATTTATTAATCATCGTCCTGCTTTGCTCCAGAATTCAATTAACAAAATATCGCAAACGCGATCTACTTATTGTTTATGAAAAATTTCAACATTGGTGTATGCCGGAAATCTTTCTTACTGGTGTTTTGGTCAGTTTTGTTAAATTAATGAGTTATGGCAGTATTGGGGTCACTGGTACGTTTTGGGCGTTTTGTCTATTTGTCTTTTTTTATATAAAATCTTTAGTTATTTTCTCGCCTGAAGTAATTTGGAACGAAATTCATCGTAATAACTTTGCTGTTAATTCATTGAAAGTTGGAAAAACAGGAATTAGTCAAAATCTAAAATTATGTAATTGTTGTCAGGCTATATTACCCATACATTATAAAAAATGCCCTCGATGTAAACAAAAAAGTAAAATTAGGGAGCGTGATAAAATACAATGGACTATAGCTTTATTAATTACTTCATTAATTCTTTACATTCCTGCTAATTTATTTGGAATTATGATAACTGTTGTTTTGGGGGCTGCATCAACTTCAAATATCATGGATGGAGTTATTTATATGTGGCAAGCAGGTGATGTACCTGTTGCTCTTGTTATTTTTCTCGCTAGTGTTGTTATACCAATTTTAAAAATTATTTCACTAAGTTGGCTTTGTTATTTTGCATTAGCAGTAAAACGAAAAAATAAGAATAATTGTTTAAAAATGAAAAAATTATATAGTGCAGTTGAGTTTATTGGTAAATGGTCAATGATAGATATATTTGTTGTTTCTGTCGTTTGTTCTTTAGTGAGAAATCAGCAAATGATGGGTGTTTATCCTGATATTGGCGTTACATTCTTTGCAACTGTCGTTATTATCACAATGATTGCATCACAAAAATTTGATCCTCGTTTAATTTGGGATCGTCCGCAAAATAGAAAATAGATTAATAGGAACAATATGGCAACATCAAGTAAATTGGCAAAAATAATTAAAATTAGAGCTATTTCAGCAATATGGATTATTCCCATTGTCACTGCAATTGTTGGTCTATGGATAATCTACTCTCATTATGCTGATAGAGGTACCTCGTTCACATTACTTGCAAAAGACGCAAGTGGCATTGTTGCTGGCAAAACGGTAATTAAAAATCGCAGTGTTGATGTGGGTATAGTCGATGAAGTGACTTTATCTGATGACTACCAGCAAGTGGTTATAAAAGGCCGTGTTTATAGCGATATGGCTCCATTGCTGAAAAATGATTCGATTTTTTGGGTCGTCAAGCCAGAAATTGGTCGTGATGGGGTAACGGGATTAGGTACTATTTTATCGGGTGTCTATATAGAATTAGCCGCAGGGAACGATAATCATAGTTTTCAAAATAAACCTTTTGTGCTTTCTGATGCGCCTCCGTTGTCTGATCCTAGTATCAAAGGTATTCGTCTAAAATTAGAAAGTGAGCAAAATGGTGTGATTCCTCGAGGGGCAGCTATCATGTTTCATGGTTATCGTGTAGGGAATGTGGAGACCTCGGAATTTGATGTTGAATCGCGTAAGATGAAATATCAAATTTTTATTACTAAACCTTATGATGTGTTAGTAACACAAAACGTACGATTTTGGAAAGAAGGAGGTATCAATTTAACTCTTTCATCTCGAGGTGCAAGCCTAGATGTCCCTTCTCTGGATGTATTAATGTCTGGAGGAATTAGTTTTGATTTACCCGAAGGATCCAAATTAGGTGCACCCGCTGAGCAAAATGCAGTTTATACATTATATGAAGATAAAAAATCTATCCAAGATTCGCAATATACTGAATATAAAGAATTCCTTATTATGCTTTCTGATTCTATATCGGGGTTAACAGAGGGAGTACCAGTTGAATATCATGGTATTAGATTAGGAACAGTATCTAAAGTACCATTTTATACCGCTGAAATGTTAGAAAAATCATCAATTTTAAATAAAAGGGTGCCGATATTAATTAGGATAGAGCCTGATCGTTTATCTGAATTAGTTGATGAGAAAATCGATATTGCCGCTTTGATAATGAAAGAACAAAAAAATGGGTTAAGAGCGTCATTAAAAACTTCAAATATGTTTACTGGTGCGCTATATATAGATCTTGATTTTTATCCTGAATTAAAAAATAAGTATGATCCACAACTAGCGAAGCAGTTTGGTTACGATACAATTGAGGCGACTTCGACAGGGATTGCGCAAATTCAGGCAAAAATTATGCAGTTACTTGATAATTTTAATAATTTGCCACTTAACAATACTCTATCGCAGTTCAATCAATCATTAGCTTCGAGTGAACGATTAATGAAATCGTTAAATCGTATTATGGCAAGTAAAGAGATGCAAAATATACCAAAGGATTTACAAAAAACATTACGTTCATTAAATGAAACAATGAAAGAATTACAACCAGGTTCTGAATTAAATAACCAAATGAAAGAGAGTTTACAAAAAGTGCAACAGATGATGGATGAATTAACGCCATTACTTAATACTCTCAATGATAAGAGCAATGCACTGATTTTTTCTGCTCCAGCGAAGAAAGATCAAGAGCCTAAAGCAAAAGGTAAAAAATGATGAAGAAAATATATAAAAAGCTACTTACAATCATATTTATGCCATTACTTGCAATATTAGTCGGTTGTTCAGCTAACGACCCAAGTAAAAGCTATTTTCAACTAACTAGTAATTTACCAAGTCCAGTATTGCAAAAAATAAAAACTACCAAATATTTTATTTGGATTGAGTCGGTAGATGTGGTGAGTTTTTTAAATAAACCAGGTATTGTATTACAAACTGATAATATCAAATATGAAACAGCAATGCATCATTTATGGGCTTCAACACTATCTCAGCAATTGCAAGAACGATTGACGCAAGATTTAACGGTCATGTTACCAAATTATTTAGTCTCTAGCAGATCAATTACAACGCCAACATTGACGGTAAAGTTATTTATTGATGGGTTTCATGGAAGCTATACTGGTGATGCGGTGATTAAAGGACGATGGGTTGTTACTGATAGTAAAAATAATATTGAAAGCAAACCATTTGAACGCCATGTTCCTTTAGCAAGTAATGGATATGATGCTTTAGTTAACGCGCTATCTAAAGGTTGGCAGGATGAAGAACTAGACTTTGTAAACTCAATAAAACTTTAATGTCATAATAATATTCCGCCATAATGTTGGCGGAATATTTGAATTTAAACGGTAATTGATCTTAATGATCGTTTGAACTGACTAAAAACCTTGTCATCAATTTCTACCCATTTACGAACACTATTGATAAATGCAATTTTATCGGCTTTTAAAAGGTCATCTTTTAAAATCGTTTTTTCTAACAATTGATTGTGATCTAAATAAAATTGCCTCATGGTGCCAGCTAGTAACCCCGATTCTTTTTTAGGGGTAATCCATTGATCATTAATCCGCAATGCGAGGTTACCATTAACAAATTCAGTTATTTCATTGTGTTGGTTAAAATTAATATATTCTTTTCCTGTAATTAAATTAGGAAAATGCTCCCGATTAGACGTTTTATGATACAAATATACATTTTGGTTATGAACACACTGCTTTGCAAATGCGATTTCATTGATCTCCATTGGCGAGTTAATTCTATTCTCGCTAATGGTATATAGCCCATTTTTTTGCAGTAAAATTCTGACTTTATAGATATTCCCAATATTTTTATTATCTGCATTTGCTAACTTAATAAGTTGCAACTTAATTGCATTGATATCATAGTTAAAATCAAAATAATCAGCTGATTGAGAAAGTCTGCTTAAATGTTCTTCCAATAAGAAAAATTGCCCTTTTTCAAGCAATAATGATTCAATGACATATTTGGGAGAAGAGGTGGTGCGAGTTAAAATTGCTGTTTTAGCTAAAATCTCGTTATATTCATCTTGTGAGGTTGAATCCCAAGTGATCCCTCCGCCAACACCATAATGCATTTGTTGATTGTGTATGGTTAAAGTCCGAATTGGGATATTGAATATAGCTTTTTTCATATATGGTTCAATATAACCAATTGTCCCGCAGTAAACTCCACGTGGTGAGTTTTCAATATCTGCAATAATTTGCATTGTACTGGTTTTAGGCGCTCCAGTTATTGATCCACAAGGAAATAGTGCTTGAAAAATATGATATAAATTAACATGTTCTTTCAATTCACCTTGAATCATAGAAGTCAATTGCCAAACGGTTGGATATTTTTCGGCTGAAAATAATTTAGGAACTGTAACTGATCCTGCCTTTGCAACCCGACTTAAATCATTACGTAATAAATCAACAATCATCATATTTTCGGCTTGGTTTTTTTCAGAGAATAATAATTCTAATTGTTGTTTATCTTGGTGATTATTTAAACCGCGCGCAGTTGTTCCTTTCATTGGTTTTGTTGTAATAATTTTATTTTCTAACTTAAAAAATAATTCTGGCGAAATTGATAAAATACAATAATCGTCAAACTCAATATAAGCGCAATAGTCGGCTTGATTGTTCTTTTGTAGAAAGTGGTAATAATTAATAGCACTTTCATTAAATGGAGTAGTAAATTGAATTGTATAGTTGGTTTGATAAGTATTGCCTGATTCAATTTGAGATCGAATAAAGTTAATTTTTTGATTATATTCCTCAATTGATGTATCGCTTATCAAATCAAAAGTTGGTGGAGTGTAATCACTTATTTCTACATGTTTTTGCTCAATGATAGAAAATTTATCAAAAATACCAAATATCAATAGCGGCAAATCATGATTTTGTTTTGTTTTATTTTCACTATTGAACCCCATTGCGCTTTCATAAGCGAGATATCCAACCGCATAATAGCCTTGTTGTGTGAATTTTTCGATTGAATCAAATTGTTGTTTGATTGTTGAATAATCATCAGACTTTAAAATGGCGATAGGATTGCAAAAATATTTATGTTGACCTTCAAAGTCGATATGAATTTTCATTTTAGTATTGCTCATGGACAAAATTATGAATCATTTGTAAACCAAATTCGGTTTTAATTGCTTCAGGGTGAAATTGAACAGATTCTATGGGTAACTTTTTGTGACGTAATCCCATAATCAATCCTTGATTGTTTCTTGCTGTTACGATTAATTGAGAGTCTTTAGGTAAAGGATTATCACAAGCAATTAATGAATGATAACGAACCACCGAAAGTGGGCTTTTGATTCCTTTAAACACTCCTTGACTATCATGTGTTATTTCATCGATTTTTCCATGCATAGGTGTTGGTGCTTTGATGATCTTATAACCATAATATTGAGCAATCGCTTGATGCCCTAAACAAACTCCCAATATTGGGCAAATATGACTAAATTCGGCAATAGTTGCAAGTGATATTCCAGAATCGGCAGGGGATCCCGGTCCAGGCGAAATGATAATCTTAGAAAAGCTAAGCTCTTTTATTTGTTCAATTGTTATTTCGTCATTTTTAATCACTTTAACTTCTGCGCCAACTTGACACAAATAATTGTGAATATTGAAGGTAAAAGAATCATAATTATCTATTAATAATATCAAAATAGAGTCCATTAATTACATAGCGTATTGTTTTTAAAACATTGGCATTTATAACAGCCAAATTCCAGTTATATCCAGAGTTATTATACCGTTAATACAGTTAAAAACAGATATGATTGCCAGTTTGCTATCTTTTTATTTCTTTTTTTATACTGAAACATAGTGTTACCTGAAACTTTTTAACAAAAATTCTTTTTTTCCTGTGATAAATCCCACAAAGCCATACAACTCTACTTGTATGGTAGCATTTGTGTTACTTATTACGTTAGCCGAAGCTGGGATTGTCAAAATTTTTTTGCAATAGCTCAACATGAAAACCTATCGGCTATTTTAGAGACTATAAAAATAGTATCAAAACAGAAGAATGAATGGTTTGTTGATTAATCTTCATTAACGATCTGAATTATTATTTTGAATATTTTCTGTAATTATGCCATTTGTTTTTTTGTTGTAGTTTACTCTGGTGCAGGCAATTATTTATTTTTACGTAAATAACCTAAAACGCCAAAACCTTCTATTATCCATTTTCCATCTTTAAAGATTAAAGGAAAAGTTGCTCTACTGCTTGCATTTGGTCCGGGGTTTTGTTGCACAATTTCAATTTCGTTGTCGGTTACTTTACTTATAATGGCAACATGCCCATAATTTGACCAATTAAGGATAATAATATCTTCAACTTTTGGTTTAGTTGGTGAACCATTATGAAACTGTAATAAATTACGTTGACGATTAATTTTTCCATCAACGATTGAAGGGTCAAAGAAATCTTTTGCATGCCCATAGCTATTGGGCATTTTGTGATTGAAGCGTTGATAATAATAGCGTTTGATGAATTCAACACATTGATATTTCAGACCTAAGTTATAGCCGTCTTTAGCAATATTTCTTCCACTTACATTATTGATGCTACCATTATAATAGACTTTCACACCATTAAATTCATCAACGACTTTGCCAATTTTCTGTTTATCAATTTCAACATTAGCAAAAGCACATGAATTAAGTGTATAGTAGCTTAATACTGATAATAGCCAAAGTAAAAAAAGCCTTTTTTTATATTTTAATAACATATTTATTTCCATTGTTTTAATTATTTATTATTGTTTATTTTATTGAAAAATAAAATTTAGTCGATAGGTAAAAAACTTACTAGTTGTAAGATTATTAATGAATCTAACATTTAACCATGATAAAAAATTATGTTCTGTATTTTCAACCTAAATTAGTATTTCATCATTAAAATTAATATGTTTGAATTATAATAAAATGAGGTCGCAAGATGATTAAGAAAGTTAAGATAAATGTTAGCGGTCGCGTGCAAGGTGTAGGATTTCGTTTTTTTACTTATCAGCAAGCCCAAAAACTGGGTTTAGTTGGTTATGTTCAAAATTTAGATAATGGCGATGTTGAGATTATAGCTCAAGGTGATAGTTTACAAATAAGCAAATTAATAAAATGGATTGAAAATGGCGGTCCTGCATCTTCACGCATTTTACATGTTAATATTTTTGAATTATTACCACAAAACGATTTAACTTCTTTTAATGTTCGATATTAATTTAATAAAAAATAAAGTAGAATAATTAAAATTTTGGCATTCGAAATAATAATTTCTAATTAATGTGAAAAACGTATGTTATGAATAAAAAAAATCTAATCTGTTTTTTACTTCTCATTGTTGTTATCGGTGTTTATTATAATTATCAAAAAGGAGATGAGGTTGTAAATCAATCCACTCTAAATATATCAGATAAGCCGATTTATCAAAGTGATAAAATGTTAACAGATATTTATGACTTATCTGGGGATCTTATTTATAAAATTGAGTCCAGTAATGTAAGACATTTTGATGACTCAAATAATACTGAATTTGATTTGCCCAATTTTACGTTTTATGAACAGAATCATTCAGCTACATGGCATATTAAAGCAAAGAAAGCAACGTTGACAAAAGATAAACTTCTTTACCTTTATGATGATGTTCAATTAGATAATTTGACACAAGAAGCTCAATTGAAACAAGTAAAAACTGATAATGCCGTGATAGATTTAACTTCACAACTAGTCAAATCAAAAGATCCTGTCATCATTAATGGGGTGGGATTTTATTCAACTGGTATTGGTTTAGCGGGTGATTTACATGCCAAAACGGCTAACATACTTGAAAATGTAAAAACATATTATAATACAGAGGCAAAATAAAACATGAGTTCGCTAAAACAGGTTGTTTTTTCATTAATTTTACTGCTACCAATCTCTTTAAGTAGTTTCGCTAATGAACTTACTTCGCAATCTATAAACTCTAAAGAAGAACATAAAATGTTCGCTGATAATAAACCCATTACGATAGATGCAGATAATCAAAAAATTGATATTGAAAATAATACAATTACATTTATTGGCAATGTTGTTATTATCCAAGAAGGATTAACTATAAAAGCTGATAAAGTGGTTATCACTGACACGCAAGATAAAAATAAGCAAAAAATTACAGCTTATGGTAAGCCTGTGAATTATAAACAAATTTTACCAGAAAAAAATAAGATTGTAACGGGTCATTCTTCACAAGTTATTTATGATGTAAAACAAAATAATGTTATTTTACGCGGTCATGCTGAATTATTTCAACAAGATAATCATATTGTTAGTGATCTGATTACATACGATGTCAAAAAACAGCAAATATTAGCCAATCCAGGTAAGAATATGCGAGTAAAAAGCACTATTATCCCAAACCAAGTTAAAGGGATGAACAAATAAAATGTCAATTTTAAAAGCGGAAAATCTGGCCAAAGTATACAAAAAAAGACGAGTTGTTGAAGATGTAAGTTTAACTGTCAACTCAGGCGAAATTGTTGGATTATTGGGCCCCAATGGTGCGGGTAAAACGACTACTTTTTATATGGTGGTTGGTATAGTGACATTAAATGCAGGTAAAATTTACCTTGATGATCATGATATCAGCATTTTACCTTTACATGAGCGAGCTCAAAAAGGTATTGGCTATTTACCACAAGAAGCGTCTATTTTTAGAAAATTGTCTGTTATAGATAACATTATGGCGATTTTAGAAACGCGCAAAGATATTGATAAAAATGAGAAAATCGATCGTGCCGAAGAATTACTCGAAGAGTTCCATATTTCTCATATTCGTGACAGCATAGGACAATCTCTATCTGGTGGAGAAAGACGTCGAGTAGAAATAGCAAGGGCGTTAGCAGCTAATCCTAAATTTATTTTACTTGATGAACCTTTTGCTGGGGTTGATCCAATTTCGGTGATAGATATCAAAAATATTATTAAGCATCTACGTGATCGAGGGTTAGGTGTATTAATAACCGATCATAATGTACGTGAAACGTTAGATGTTTGCGAACGTGCTTATATTGTTAATAAAGGACATTTAATTGCTGAAGGTTCACCAAATGACATCTTAAGTAACGAATATGTAAAACGAGTTTACTTAGGAAACGAGTTCAGATTATGATGAAAACCAGTTTACAACTGAAAGTCTCTCAACAATTATCCATGACGCCACAATTACAATTGGCGATTAAATTACTACAGTTGTCAACTTTAGAACTCCAACAAGAAATACAAACTGCGCTTGAAAACAATCCATTACTTGAAGTTGATGATCAATATGACGAAGTGAACGTTAAACAAAACGATGAAACAGAAAATATTGATACGCGTGAGGCTTTAGATAGCAAAGAGATTCCCGATGATATTCCACTGGATGCATCTTTAGATGATATTTATAGTGCAGGAACTCCATCTGGAACTAACTCAGATTACCGTAATGATGAATTGCCTATCTATCAAGGTGAAACTCACGAAACATTACATGATTATCTGGAATGGCAACTTGAACTAACACCGTTTAGCGATACAGATAGGGCGATAGCGGTATCTATTATTGAAGCTATAGATGAGAGAGGCTATTTAACAGTTTCAACAGAAGAAATACTTGAAGAACAAGGTAATGATGAAATCGAAATGGCCGAAGTTGAAGCAGTATTGAAACGAATATGGAATTTTGATCCTATCGGTGTTGGTGCCAGATCGTTGCAAGAGTGTTTGTCTATTCAAATTCAACATTTAGACACTCCACCATTAGTTAAACAAATTATTGATAATTATTTAGACTTATTAGCCATACGTGATTATAGAAACTTAAAAAAAGTGTTAAATACAACAGATGAACAATTAAAAGAGGCTGTTGATTTTATACAACGTTTACAACCTTATCCCGGAGATTTGGTTAATACTGCTTCTCCAGACTATGTCATACCTGATGTCATGGTAAAAAAGGTACAAGGAAAATGGGTTGTGTATTTAAATAGCGATACAGTTCCATCTTTACGTATTAACCAGCAATACGCCGATATGGCAAAATTAGCAAATGAAAGTGATGGGCAATATATTAGATCTCATCTGCAAGAAGCTAATTGGTTTATTAAAAGCATCGAAAACCGTAACGAAACCTTATTAAAAGTCAGCCAATTTATTGTTGAGCATCAGCAAGCCTTTTTTGAACACGGCGCTGAATACATGAAACCAATGATTTTGTCTGATGTTGCAACGGCAATTGATATGCATGAATCGACCATTTCTCGTGTAACAACTCAAAAATATCTGCATTGTCCAAGCGGAATTTATGAACTTAAATTCTTTTTCTCAAGTCATGTTAATAATGATTCAGGTGGTGAGGTTTCATCTACAGCTATCCAAGCATTAATTAAAAAATATATATCGGCAGAAAATAGTAAAAAGCCATTAAGTGATAGTAAATTAGTTTCGATGCTTGAAGAACAAGGCATTATTATTGCACGTCGCACCGTAGCAAAATACCGTGAAGCCTTATCAATTCCACCATCAAGTCAACGAAAACAGCTTTAAATTTGAATTCAAATTTTTTGGATATATATCGCTTATTTTAATCATGGGCGCAATTTGCGCCCTTTAATAAAATTAAGCTAAAAAGCTTGGGATTTTATGTTCAAAGTCGCTAATTGCTTCTTCATGTTGTAAGGTTAAGCCAATATTATCTAACCCATTTAATAGACAATGACGCTTAAATGCATCGATTTTAAATGAATATTGCTTGTCGCCGGCAATGACCACTTCATTAACTAAATCGATGGTAAATTCAACGCCTTCATTAGCTTCGACAATTTTAAATAGTTCATCGATATCTTCTTCGGATAAATTAACCAATAATAACTGATTGTTAAATGAGTTATTATAAAAAATATCGGCAAAACTTGAACCAATAATAGTTTTAAATCCATAATCAGCAAGTGCCCATGGAGCATGTTCACGAGAAGAACCACAACCAAAATTTTCACGTGTTAATAAAATACTGGCACCTTTATAGCGGGGTTTATTCAAGACAAATTCAGGGTTAGGCTGCTCGCCAGCATCATCTAAAAAGCGCCATTCATGAAAGGCATGTTTACCAAATCCAGTGCGTGTTACTTTCTGTAAAAACTGTTTTGGAATGATTGCATCTGTATCAACATTAGCCGCATCCAAAGGAACGACTAGCCCAGTATGTTTTGTAAATTTTGCCATGACAAGTCTCTCCTTAAAATGGTTTGCGAATATCTGTAAAATGACCAGTAATAGCTGCGGCTGCTGCCATAGCAGGACTAACTAAATGTGTTCTAGCATCACGTCCTTGGCGACCTTCAAAATTACGGTTGCTAGTTGATGCACAGCGATCTCCCGGTGCTAATTTATCATCGTTCATTGCAAGACACATAGAGCAACCCGGTAAGCGCCATTCAAATCCTGCATCAATAAAAATCTTATCTAATCCTTCGGCTTCAGCTTGTTCTTTCACTGGTCCTGAACCGGGTACAACTAATGCTTGTACACCTTCAGCCACTTTACGGCCTTTAGCAATTTGCGCAGCAGCTCGTAAATCTTCTATACGTGAGTTTGTACAAGAACCAATAAACACTTTATTGATCTTAATATCAGTCATTTTGGTACCAGCGCTTAATCCCATATAAGTTAATGCACGCTCTGCAGAGTGTTTTTCAATAGGATCAGCAAAATCATTAGGATTAGGTACTGTTGCATCAATTGATGTAACTTGACCAGGATTAGTACCCCAAGTGACCTGTGGGGCGATATCTTTACCTTCTAACGTCACAACTGTATCAAAATGTGCACCTTCGTCGGTTTTTAATGTCTTCCAATAGGCAACAGCTTTATCAAAATCCTCACCTTTAGGTGAAAATTGGCGTCCTTTTAAGTATTCAAACGTAACTTCGTCTGGCGCAATAATGCCAGCTTTTGCTCCCATTTCAATTGCCATATTACATAATGTCATGCGTCCTTCCATGGATAATGATTTAATCGCATCACCACAAAACTCAACCACATGCCCAGTACCGCCAGCGCTGGTGGTTTTACCAATAATAGCTAAAATAATATCTTTAGCGGTAATGCCGTCAGCAACTTGCCCTTTAACTTCAATTTTCATGGTTTTAGCACGACCTTGTTTTAAGGTTTGAGTTGCTAGCACATGCTCAACTTCTGACGTACCAATACCAAAAGCTAATGCACCAAATGCGCCATGTGTAGCAGTGTGCGAATCACCACACACAATAGTCATACCCGGTAAAGTCATACCTTGCTCAGGGCCGACTACATGGACAATACCACGTAATGGGCTTTGTAAATCATATAACGAAACACCAAACTCTTTGGCATTTTTTGCCAGTTCGGTTAACTGAATGCGAGCCATTTCGCTACAGGCACTTAAATCATTACTTTTGGTTGAAGTGTTATGATCCATAGTTGCAAAAGTCTTATTGGGCTGGCGAACTTTACGATTCATTGCACGTAAGCCATCAAAGGCCTGTGGAGAGGTGACTTCATGAACTAAATGACGATCGATATATAAAATAGGCGTTTCATTTGGAGCTTCATAAACGACATGCGCATCATATAATTTCTGATACAGTGTTTTTGACATTGCAGATTCCTTATTATTTTTTACAACTGGTATTAGTTTTAAACTTTGACATTATTTACTAATACTATAATTAATTGAATTAAAAAGGATACAAGTAGCAGTTTATTCTGCATACTTGAGTATCTTTTTACTACACATTTTACATAGCTAATTCAATTAAATAAGCTTACAAATAATGTCTCCCATTTCATCAGTTGAAACGGGTTGTTCTTTTTGTGCAAGATCGATAGTACGATAGCCTTGCTCTAATGCTTTATTTACTGCTGTTTCGATAGCTGAGGCAATATCATCACGTTTAAAGCTGTAACGGACTAACAAGGCTAATGACAAAATTTGTGCAGCAGGATTAGCAATATTTTTGCCAGCAATGTCAGGTGCGCTACCACCAGCAGGTTCATATAAGCCAAAGCCTTGTTCATTAAGACTAGCAGAAGGCAACATCCCCATTGAACCAGTTATCATGGCACATTCATCGGATAATATATCTCCAAATAAATTTGAGCATAAAATAACATCGAACTGAGACGGATCTTTAACAAGTTGCATTGTGGCATTATCGATATACATATGCTCAAGTTCGATATCAGGGTAGTTTTTAGCTACTTCATTAACCACCTCACGCCACAAAATTGAAGTTTGTAATACGTTGGCTTTATCAATTGAAGTTACTTTTTTGCGACGTAAACGTGCGGCTTCAAACCCCATTTTTGCAATACGTTCTATCTCAAAACGATGATAAACTTCAGTATCAAATGCTTTTTCTTGAGCACCACTACCTTCACGTCCTTTAGGTAATCCAAAATAAATACCGCCAGTTAATTCTCGCATACATAAAATATCAAATCCACGCTCTGCAATATCGGTGCGTAATGGACAAAGATCTTCTAAGCCTTGATACAAACGAGCAGGGCGCATATTAGCAAATAATTTGAAGTGTTTACGTAGTGGCAATAACGCACCACGTTCAGGTTGCTTTTCAGGTGGCAAATTAGACCATTTAGGACCACCCACTGAACCAAATAAAATAGCGTCAGCTTTTTCACAGCCTTCAAGTGTTTCATTAGGTAATGGGCAACCATGAATATCAATTGCTGCGCCGCCCACATCATATTCACTAGTAGTAATAGAAAGTTGATACTTTTGGCGGATAACATCTAATACTTTATAGGCTTGTCTCATTACTTCTGGGCCAATACCGTCGCCGGGAAGTACTGCAATATGGTAGTTTTGTGACATTTTTTATTCCTTTACAATCTAAATTAATTTTCATGTTTTGCTGTTAAACGGCAAAACAAATTATTTTTTAGTCATGATGTAATTTTTGTTTTTCTTGTGCAACTTGATTTGCTCTATACACATTATTCAATACATTAATTAAAGCCAAAGCCGATGAGTGAACAATGTCGGTTGCAAGTCCAACACCATGGAATTTACGACCTTTATATTCGGCAACAATATCAACTTGTCCTAAAGCATTTTCACCTTGTCCTTTAGAAGCTAACTGATATTTTACAATCGAAATAGGCTCGCCAGTAATACGGTTGATAGCTTGATAAACAGCATCAACGGGGCCATTACCTGTTGCTGCATCAGAATACTTTTTATCACCAATTAACAAGCTAACCGAAGCGGTTGAAACAACCGTCGAACCTGATTGAACATTAAAATAATCCAAAACATAATGTTCTTTTTCATCTTTTAATTGATTGATAAATATTAATGCCTCTAAATCATAATCGAATACTTGGCCTTTTTTATCAGCTAATTCTAAAAATGCCTCATAGACTTGATCTAAGTTATAATCTTTATCGTGATAACCAAGTTCTTCTAAACGATGTTTAACGGCGGCTCGTCCTGAACGAGAGGTTAAATTTAATTGGATTTGATTTAATCCGATTGATTCAGGGGTCATAATTTCGTAAGTTTCACGATTTTTTAAAACCCCATCTTGATGAATTCCTGAGGAGTGGGCAAAAGCGTTACTACCAATAATTGCTTTATTACCCGGAATTGGCATATTAGTAATTTGGCTAACAATTTGGCTGGTACGATAAATCTCTTGGTGATTGATATTTGTGTGAACATTTAAGATATTTTGACGAACTTTAATCGCCATAATAACTTCTTCAAGTGCGGTATTACCCGCACGTTCGCCTAAACCATTCATCGCACCTTCAATTTGCCGAGCACCTTCTTGAACCGCGCTAATCGAGTTAGCCACCGACATGCCCAAGTCATCATGACAATGAACAGAGATAATCGCTTGATCAATGTTCGGGACACGTTCAAATAGGGTACGAATAATGCCACCAAATTGATAAGGGACAGTATAACCGACAGTATCTGGAATATTGATCGTTCTTGCCCCTGCTTTAATTGCTGCTTCAACGATACGACATAAGTTATCAATTGGGGTACGGCCTGCATCTTCACAAGAAAACTCCACATCATTAGTATAATTACGTGCACGTTTAATACAGTGCACAGCTCTTTCAATGACATCATCAAATGTCATTTTTAATTTATCCTTAACATGTAAGGTTGATGTTGCCATAAAAGTATGAATTCGAAACTGATCTGCAACTTTTAATGCCTCGGCAGCAACATCAATATCTTTATCAACACAACGAGACAATGCACAAACACAGCTATCTTTAATGGTCTTAGCAATCGTTTGAACTGATTCAAAATCACCGGGAGATGAAACAGGAAAGCCAACTTCCATCACATCGACCCGCATTCGCTCCAAAGCAAGCGCTATTTGTAACTTTTCTTTAACGCTCAAACTTGCTTGTAATGCTTGTTCACCATCGCGTAACGTTGTATCAAAAATAATGACTTGATCGCTCATTGTTTTTCCTTTTATATATTTTAGCGCTATCTCGGTATTTCAAGTTAAAAAAACAAAAAACCCGCACTTTAGCGCGGGTTCTTGTTAATTTGTTGAGTTGTTTATTTAACTACTTCTTTTTACTCCACACACAAGCTATCCGCGCAAGTTAATGCGAGGAGGAGGCTGAGGTCGAGTGATAAATAGTTAACAAACATAAAAAAATCTCTATTTGAATTGTAATTAATACAGACAAAAACTGATGTTATTTTTACCAAATGATATCAGTGGTGTCAATGATTATTTGTAGTCAATCTAAATATGTTCTATTTTTATTAAAATAAAGTACTCAATACTAATTAAAGATTGCTTTACTATTTGACAAATCTATTAAAATAATAAGTTGAGACATAATAGAACCGAATTATAATGGTGAAAAGAATAACTCACGAGGGCATAATAATGAACATAGTTGATATTTCTCAAAAACGCTACACTACCAAACATTATGATCCAACAAAAAAAATTCCTGCCGATAAGATTGAACAATTATTAACTGTTTTAAGAAACAGCCCATCATCAGTTAACTCACAACCATGGCATTTTTATGTTATCGAGAACAACGAGGCAAAGAATAAAATTTTACCAGCTATACTTGAATTTAATCAACCAAGGGTGACTGGCGCTTCGCATACGATTGTCTTTTGTATTAAAACACCATTAGACGACGCCCATTTAGTTAATCTACTCTATCAAGAAGATAAAGACGGTAGATACCCTTCAGCCGATCTTAAACAAGCACAAGATCAAGGTCGTAGGCACTTTGTAAAGCTCAATAGTGCAACCATTGAATCGCAACAATGTTGGGAAAGTAAACAAGCTTATCTAGCATTGGGGCAACTGCTTTTTGCAGCAGCAGCAATTGGTATTGATTCAACGGCTATTGAAGGATATGATACCCAAAAAATGGACGAGATTTTAGATCTCAAAAGCAAAGGACTTAAAAGTATTGTTGTTGCTACATTAGGCTATCGAGCCGAAAATGACGGCAATGCGCATCGACCAAAATCACGCTTACCTAAAGAGCAACTTTTTACGTTTTTATAAAATAACGAGCAATATTCTCTGTATGAATTAAGATAAATATAGAGGATATTTTTTGAACTATGATAAGTTTAATTGTAGGAAAACATTAAGTTGTTTATACTTCATGTGTAGGATTTATTCGCATTATTTACAGTAAATCTGAGAAAATATGGTAATGAATATACGTAAAACAAAATTAACGCCTTATCACAGACAAGAGATATGGCGTTTATATCATAAAGAAAAAATAACCATCACTGATTTGGCTAAACGTTTTATGGTCAGTCGCCCGACCATTTATAGCGTGCTAAAAAAAGCCCGATTAAATTTGTTTGTGCCTTTAACCAGTAAGAACAAACGTTATAAAACGATTAGTTATGGTATTAAACACCTAGTTAAAATTGAAAAATCCATTGAAGATAAATTAAGGCGGCAAGCTAAATTATATAACAAAACAAATCCTGACGAAATGTTACATGTCGGCACCAAATATTTACCTTTACCTAAAAACAAAACAAAATAACTGTGATTGGCTATTTTAATAGGTTGCGCTATCGTGGTTGAAAGTAATGGTCTATTTTAGTTGGTCAGATTTCGGACGTGATCACTATTATTAATTTATTTACAAAAAACAGTACGTCCGAAATCACGATACCATAATATCTTAGCTCGCAATAGACAATTGATTTAACCAAAAACAAAATAAAAAATCCGATAAAATCAATGGTCTACCTGATAGATTTTAGAGCAAAAAAACACACCACTATAAGATCAATATGCTTGTTTTTTTGCAGTGTCAAAATACGCTAATGACAGAACTAGGGTCGCCGCCAAACAGGACTATTTCATTTGTATTTTTTTACAAAAAAACACGAAAAAACTAGCCAACTATTTTTTAAACGGCTATACTTTTACGGTTATAGGAAAACAAGCTTATTAAATAAGTAAATAATTATAAAAAATCTAAATAAAACAAAATATTACTTGACAGGT
>NZ_JBIDFG010000006.1:0-148325 GCF_046635625.1 Gilliamella sp. BG1
TGCCCACACAGATTGTCTGTTTCTTCTTTTTAAAGAGCTAACAGCTTACATCTCTCGTCAACCTTTCGTTGATTTAGCTCGCTGTCTCAAGGGTTGCGTATGTTACTCACTTCACATGTGAACGTCAACCCCTATTTTAGAAATTTTTAATTTTTTGTGTTGAATGACTGCTTTTTACACAAATTTAGGCATTATAGGGTTATTTTTAGTTGTTTTGTCACATTAATAGCTTTATTAGTAGCCTCTTTAACTGTCGATGCTCTAGCTAACGCAACTCCCATTCTTCTTGTTCCTTTTACTTCTGGTTTACCAAATAAACGTAAATCAGTTTGCGGTTCGCTTAATGCTTTATCAATATTAGCAAAAGTTATTTGTTTGGAATTACCTTCTATTAATAAGACAGATGATGCACAGGCACCATATTGTTCTATAATTGGAATTGGCAATCCTAATATTGCCCTAGCATGTAATGCAAACTCAGATAGGTTTTGTGAAATTAATGTCACCATACCGGTATCATGGGGGCGAGGTGATACTTCACTAAACCATACTTGCTCCCCTTTAACAAATAATTCAACACCAAATACCCCTCGTCCACCTAATGCTTCTGTTATTTTAGTTGCAATATTTTTCGCTTGTTTCAATGCTTTTTCAGGCATCTGCTGAGGTTGCCAAGATTCTCGATAATCACCGTTTTCTTGACGATGACCAATTGGTTCGCAGAATGAAACTCCGTTAATATGCCGAACAGTCAGCAAAGTAATCTCGTAATCAAAATCAACAAAACCTTCTATGATTACTTTACCCCCACCAGAGCGCCCTCCCTCTTGAGCATATATCCATGAAGATTTAATATCTGCTTCACTACGCAATAAAGATTGACCTTTACCCGAAGAGCTCATAACTGGCTTAACCAAACATGGAAAACCTATCTCTTTTACCATTTGTTCATATTCAAATTCGTTTTCGGCGAAACGATAAGGTGAAGTGGGTAGTTTTAATTCTTCTGCAGCAAGACGGCGAATCCCCTCACGATTCATTGTTAATTGCGTTGCTTTTGCTGTTGGAATAACAGTAAATCCTTCTTTTTCCAACTCAACTAGTGTAGATGTGGCAATAGCTTCAATTTCTGGAACAATATAATCGGGATTTTCCATTTCAATGACTTTTTTTAGAGCATCCCCATCAAGCATATTAACAGTATGATAGCGATGAGCTACTTGCATTGCTGGCGCATTAGCGTATCGATCAACTGCAATAACTTCACAGCCAAAACGTTGTAATTCAATCGCCACTTCTTTAGCTAACTCTCCTGCACCACAAAGTAATACTTTTGTTGCAGTCGGTGATAAAGGAGTACCTAATTTAGCCATAATTCCCTCATACACAGTTAATCGTTATATCTCAAGAAATAAAAAATCGGGAAAATTATCCCGATTTTTTAATCAATATTAAGCTTGATAAGGATCACGTAAAATCATGGTTTCATTGCGATCCGGACCTGTTGAAATAATATCAATTGGTGTTTCGGTTAACTCTTCAATTCTTTTGATATAAGCTTTTGCTGCTTGTGGCAGTGCATCATAGCTTTTAATACCAAAAGTTGATTCGCTCCAACCTGGCATAGTTTCATAAACAGGTTTAACTAAGCTCCACTCTTCAGCGGCAGCTGGAGCATTTTTGATAACATCACCATTTGGTAATTGGTAACCGACACAAATTTTTACTTCTTTCAGCCCATCTAACACATCAAGCTTAGTTAAACAAAATCCTGAAACAGAATTAAGTTGTACCGCTTTACGCACAGCAACTGCATCAATCCATCCTGTTCGACGGCGACGACCAGTTGTTGCACCAAATTCATTACCTTGTTTGCAAAGATATTCACCAACTTCGTCAAATAGCTCGGTAGGGAATGGGCCTGCACCAACACGCGTAGAGTAAGCTTTAACAATACCTAACACATAGCCAACATAACGCGGACCAAAACCAGATCCCGTTGCCACACCACCAGCAGTAGTATTAGAAGAAGTTACAAAAGGATAAGTACCATGATCGATATCAAGTAATGTACCTTGTGCACCTTCGAACATAATTCTTTCGCCTTTTTTTCGTGCATCTTCTAAAAGCGCAGGAATATCGGCAATCATAGCAACTAAAATATCAGCTATAGCTAACGTTGCATCTAAAACTTTTTGATAATCTACAGCTTCGGTTTTGTAATAATTGACTAATTGGAAATTATGATATTCCATCACATCTTTTAGTTTTTCAGCAAAAGCTTGACGATCACGTAAATCACCAACTCGAAGTCCACGGCGAGCAACTTTATCCTCATAAGCAGGACCAATACCACGCCCTGTTGTTCCAATAGCTTTATTGCCACGAGCTTTTTCTCGAGCTTGATCTAATGCAATATGGTAAGGCAAAATTAGAGGACATGATTCAGAGATAAGGAGCCTTTCCCTAACAGGAATTCCACTATTTTCTAACTCTTTCATCTCTTTCATCAAAGCGTCAGGACAAAGCACTACACCATTAGCAATAATGCTAATAACATCATTACGTAAAATTCCTGATGGAATTAAGTGTAATACTGTTTTTTCACCATTAATAACTAATGTATGACCTGCATTATGCCCGCCTTGATAGCGAACAACATACTTCGCTTTTTCCGTAAGTAAATCAACAACCTTACCTTTTCCTTCATCACCCCATTGTGTACCTAACACAACAACATTATTACTCATAGACTATTTACTCATTTTGTTAATTATCAGATTTTAATTTCATATATTTAAAAAATTCACTATCAGGACTAATAACTACAATATCATTATCTGTAAAGCTTCGTTCATAAGCTTTTAGCCTCCGTATAAAGCTAAAAAACTCTATATCTTTACCAAAGGCATCAGCATAAAGTTTGATTGCATTCGCATCACCTTCACCACGAATAGAGCGAGATTGACGTTCAGCTTCAGATAATATTTTGGTTACTTCTAGTGTAGCCTCTGCTCGTATTTCATCAGCTCTTTTAACACCTTGAAAATGTTGATTTTGGAACACATTATTTCGTTCTGCTTTCATTTTCTCATAAATAGAATTAGACATTTCTTGAGGAAAATTAACTTTCTTTAAGCGAACATCAATAACTTCAATACCGAAAGGTCTCATACTCGCTTGATTAACCTCTAAAGCTTTTTCATCTTTATTAGCTTGATTTTCAATCGAATTACTTTTATCCAATTCTTTAACCGTGCTATTTAAAATATCTTTTACACGGGTTACTATAGAATTATGAGAGTTATTATTCGTATCATTAACAACATCAATGATATTTAATTTTTCAATTTCTGTTCTTAAACAACCATTTGATCGAGCAAGCAACAAGTTCTCGATACTATTACCAGCAGCAATAGTTTCATAATATCGATTAAAATCAATAATCTTCCATTGTACAAAATAATCAACAACTAAATCTTTATTTTCACGTGTTCTAAATTTTTGTTCTTGACCGGCATTATTAGGACTATTTATTGTTTTTATTTTAGCATCAACAATTTTTACATTATCCATTCCTGGAAATTTAAAATGTAATCCAGGTTCAGATAATCCTATAATTTTATTAAACCGTAAAACTATTCCACGAGTACCTTCTTCAATAACATAAGCGCTAGAAAAAAACACACCAATCAAAATTAATACTATAGGAACCAATAATTTGCGCATGCTTTTCTCCTTATCTTCCCATAAACCGTGGAGTCCGCGTAGTCTCGCCAACTTTAATGGTGTTATTAGTGTTATTGTTATTTTCTTTTGATAATTCCGGCTTTGATTTAGGCTGTTCTTTTATTGTTTCAGACGAGCTCAGCATATTGGAATTATATTCACTATTTTGGTTTGATAACGTCATTGTTTGAGAATTTTTTTCACTCTTATTTTTTAATAGTACTTCTAACGGTAACACCATTAAATTTCCACTTTTATCATTCACTATAATCTTATTGGTTTTGGTTAATACTCTTTCCATAGTTTCAATATATAAATGTTCTTTAGTAATTTCTGGTGCTACTTTATATTGTGGTAAGATTTTTTCAAAACTAGCCACATCACCAGCAGCTTCAAGTTCTACTCTAACCTTATAAGCATTAGCATCAGCTAAAATTCCTGCTGAACGTTCTTCTGCTTGCTGAATTTTTTTCACCTTATCAGCTTCAGCTTGTTTGATTTCTCGCTCACTATCGTCTTGAGAATGAAGCGTTTTATTGTCATTACCTTTCACTTCATCTGGTAGACGAGCAACTTGAAAATTCAAATTAACAATATTAATACCCATATCATAGGGACTAATGATATTGACTAACTCATCTTTAGTACTACGTTCTAGAGCTGAACGTTCATCAGAAATTATCGCATCAATATTTGAACTTGCCACTACCGTTCTAAGGGCGCTATCGGCAGCTTGGCGCAAACTATCTTCTACATTAGTGACATTAAATAAATATTTTAAAGGATCGCTGACACTATATTGCACATTTATATCAACAAAAACCAAATTTTCACCAGCTGTAACAGTAAGTCCCTTTTCGTTAAAATTTCGAATACCCTGTGTATCAACAATATACACTTTATCGATTAAAGTTGGCTTCCAATTTAGTCCTGGTTGAATGATTTCAGATTGAACTTGACCGAAGCGAGTAATTACACCACGTTGATTTTGGTTAATGGTATAAAATCCACTTCCTGCCCAAACTACAACAAGTAAAGCAATTATAGATATGATAATTTTAGTTGTACTCATCGGCAATTTAATTCCAGAGGAACCATTATTATTACCGAAATTATTTTTTTTTAATAATTTTTTAACTTTATCAAATAAACCATCAGATGAATGATTAGTTGGCTTTTTTTTATTATTCCCCCATGGGTCGTTATCTTGTCCGTTATTGCCGGGCTGATTCCACGCCATATTGTATATGCTCCATTTGATAATTAGTTGTTATTTTGCTTATTGATCAAGTATAACAGATCTGGTTCTTGTTTACAGAGGCGATTCCATTCTATAGAGGGAATTCTCACATCTAGATGAAAACTACCATCCTCATTAATAAATTCATTTTCTACCGCATTTAACTGATATAAACGACTTCTTAATCTTGCTAAATAAGCAGGTAAGTTTAAGTGGCAAACTTGTATTTGCTTAGCTAGCCTTTCTTTTAAAGCGATAAATAATTGATCTAATCCTAAACTATTTTGCGCTGAAATCCAAACACGAATTGGTATACCGTTTTCATCTCTATCAATACTTGGTTGTTTGCCTTCTATCAAGTCGATTTTATTCATAACAAGTAATGTTGGAATTTCGTGCGCATCAATTTCGTGCAAAACTTCATCAACAGCATGCATATTATCTAATAAATTAGGATCTGCTGCATCAACAACATGTAATAACAATGCAGCTTGTTGAGTTTCTAATAACGTTGCTTTAAAAGCCGCAATTAAATCATGTGGCAAATGGCGAATAAAACCAACTGTGTCAGCTAAAACAACTTCACCGACATCATCAACAATAACTCGACGAAGCGTTGGATCGAGTGTAGCAAATAACTGATTAGCAGCATATACATCAGCATTTGTTAACGCATTAAATAATGTTGATTTACCTGCATTCGTGTAGCCAACAAAAGAGACTGTTGATAGATCTGCTTTATTTCGTGATTGACGATTTTGATTTCGCTGTTTTTCAACTTTAGCAAGTCTTGATAAAATTAATTGAATCCGTTGACGAATCAACCTTCTATCAGTTTCTAATTGAGTTTCACCTGGACCACGTAAACCTATCCCACCTTTTTGACGTTCTAAATGCGTCCAACCTCGAACTAAACGAGTCGAAAGATGTTGTAACTGTGCTAATTCAACCTGTAATTTACCTTCATGTGTTCTGGCTCTTTGAGCAAAAATATCAAGAATCAATCCTGTTCTATCAACAACACGACATTTGCATAATTGCTCTAGATTACGTTCTTGGGAGGGAGTTAAAGAATGATTTACTAAAATAACAGAAGCATTAAGCTGTTTAACTTTTTCTGCTATTTCTTGAGCTTTACCTTCACCTACAAAATATTTGGTTTGAGGTACTTTTCTTGAGGTTGTTACAATATCGAGAATATCTATTTGAGCCGAAGAAACCAAAATTTCAAACTCTTTAAGATCCTCGATATTGCTCTCTTGAGGGAAGAATACATGGACTAATAAGGCAGATTCACCGCCTTTATATCTCTCAAACAATCAGATTCTCCACTGAAATTCAGCTTTCGCTTTCCTCTTCGGATTGAGATACCAATCCAGAAATAGGTCTAGATGGTACGACTGTCGAGATAGCATGTTTATATACCATTTGGCTTACAGTATTTTTTAACAAAATCACAAATTGATCAAATGATTCAATTTGTCCTTGTAACTTAATACCATTAACTAAATAGATTGAGACAGGAATATGCTCTCTACGAAGCAAATTTAAATAAGGATCTTGTAATGACTGCCCTTTTGACATGAGTTTATCCTTTAAAAATAATTATATTAAGATAAAATAAATACATTTATAAATAATTAATGTATTTTACATACTATTTCAGATACATCTTTAGTATCTACCAAAATAACATAAAAAAAGCTTCTCTTAAACCAATCAACTATAATTAATGCACAAATAACTAAAATTTTAAAAAATTTAAACTAAAAAGGTAAAAAAAATACTAAATACTGACACTAATATACATAACTTTACCTACGAAAAAATTTACAATTGTATATTATTAAACCACTATAAAAATTATCACTTAAAATATGTTTCGGAATATTGAATCCATATTATCATTGTTTAACCACGTAATAGGTTGTTTCCAACCACGAAGCCATGTTATTTGTCGTTTAGCTAATTGACGAGTAGCGCAAATTCCTTTAAAAACCATTTCATCATAACTTGTATTACCATTTAAATACTCCCACATTTGACGATATCCAACACAACGCATAGAAGGTAAATTTAAATGTAAATCCGATCGCTGCATAAGTGCTCTGACTTCATTTTCAAATCCTTGATCCAACATCTGTAAAAAGCGTTGTTCAATACGTTCATGTAATTGCGAACGATCTTGCGGCATAATAGCAAATTGCATAATATCGTATGGTAATGTTTCGCCACTTTCTTGTGTAAGTTCAGTTAGACTTTTGCCTGAAATTAAATAAACCTCTAAAGCACGATTAAGCCGCTGAGGATCGTTAGGATGAATTCGTTCAGCTGAAATTGGATCGATCTTTTTTAGCTCTTCGTGAATCGCTTGCCAACCTAATTTATTAGCTTTTTCCTCTATTTGCTTACGAATTACGCTATCAGCAGCAGGAAGCGGTGAAAGCCCTTCAATTAAAGCCTTAAAATAGAGCATTGTCCCACCAACTAATAATGGAATTCGCCCTTTTTTTAGGGTTTTTTCAATTTCCACAATGGCATCATGTCTAAAATTAGCTGCCGAATAACTTTTTGCAGGATCACAAATATCAATCAATTTATGTGGATACTTTTGTTGCTCTTCTTTAGTCGGTTTTGCAGTACCAATGTCCATACCACGATAAATTAGAGCTGAATCGACGCTAATAATATCAATAGGATAACGATCATAAAGCGCCATAGCAAATGCCGTTTTACCAGATGCTGTTGGCCCCATTAACGAAATAATTTTTGGTTTATTCATGATAAATCGATTGAGTTAAAGATTGCATGTCAATTGGGTATAAAAATGAATCTTGTTGTAACAGATTAATATCCACTTGTTCTAATTGAGCTAGTAACTGAATGGCTTTTACTACACTCCAGTTCATCGTAACACTATCATAATACTGATTAGCTAACCAAGCCGCTATTTGCGTTGGATCTAAAACTTCATTTTTTGAATCAGAAATAAAAGCAATTAAAGCGGGCAATAATTGTTGCCAATTGATAGTACGCAACATTTTAGGAACATTTTGCAAATACAGCTTCGCTTTATCAATATAAAAATCAAAACCTAAAAAATTTAGTTGCGGCTGATAAGAAGAAAGGACTTTCTGCTCCTTATTATTAATTAAAATTGTTAATGGGATAAGCAATTTTTCAGAATCTTGTGACAATAATTTAATCGCAACGAATTTTTGTTGAGCAATAGGCAACTTCATCAACATTAATTTTTGTTGATTATCTTCATTTTTTTCAAGCAATGCAATATCAGGTTGAATAATAGTTAACACCCGTCCAAATGTCACTAATAATGAATTATCAAGCTGCTGTTGTAATGATTGCAATGGTAAATTTCGTTTAGGAAATAATGATTCAATAACCGCTTTTTGTGGTTCAGTTATTTCATTTTCTTCTACCGATAAAAATGGCTTTTCTGGCTCAAGTTGTACAATATTTTGAGAAGAAGATTCAACGCTAACTAACTGACCATACAACGCATTTTCTTTAGCATAATTACTAGGTTTTTTAGGTAATTGGTTACTAGCTTGATAAGGCTTAGAAATCGTCTGTTGATTAAAGATATTTTCTCCAGCTGCTTGCCGATTAGGTGTTATTGTTACTTTTTCATCTGTTACAGATAAATCCGATTCAAGAGCCATAACTATAGCTTGATAAACGAAATCATGAACCAATCTTGCCTCATGAAAACGGACTTCATGTTTAGCAGGGTGAACATTAACATCAACTTGTTTTGGATCTATTTGTAAAAACACCACATAACTTTGTTGTTCATTCGCACGTCTTATATAGGCTTGTCGCAATGCATGATTAAGTAATTTATCTTTGATAACTCGACCATTAACATAAAAATATTGCAAATTACTAACTTCACTACTTGTTACCCAACCTTGAATGAACAAATCATCATGTTGCCAATCTAATTTGACTGCTTTTTGCATAAATACTCGCCCACATACCAATTCTACCCTTTTTTCAAGGGTAGATGAACGGTACTGCTTAACAAGTTTACTATTATGCTGCAAATTAAAAGTAACATCAGGACGTGCTAGCGCAATACGCCGAACGAATTCCTCAATATGCATAAATTCAGTTTTTTCTGTTTTTAAAAAACGGCGTCTTGCAGGCGTATTGTAAAACAAATCAAGTACTTCAACAGTCGAGCCAACAGGATGTGCAGCAGGTTTAATCACCGGTTCCATATCTCGCCCTTCAGCATAAACTTGCCAAGCTTCAGTTTGTTCTGCTGTGCGTGAAGTTAATGTCAATCTTGCAACTGAACTTATACTCGCCAGCGCCTCACCACGAAATCCAAGGCTAATAATAGAATCTAAATCATCTAACTTGCTGATTTTACTTGTCGCATGACGAGCAAGCGCCAGTGCTAATTCATCTTTAGCAATACCGCAACCATTATCTCTAATACGAATTAATTTACAGCCGCCTTGCTCAAGATCAATATCAATTTGAGTACTTCCCGCATCAAGGCTATTTTCAACCAACTCTTTAATGACTGATGCTGGACGTTCTACCACCTCACCAGCAGCAATTTGATTTGCTAATTGAGGAGAAAGAATATTAATTGCCATTAATGCTGTTCTCCAAATTTTGGATTTTGTTTAACGTAATTTTTTATACCTTGATAGATAGCTTTAGCAATCTTATCTTGATGAGCATTACTACTTAGTAAGCGTTCTTCACCTTCGTTAGAGATAAAACCAACTTCAACTAAAATCGATGGGATATCTGGTGAACGTAATACCCCTAAGCTTGCATGTTCTGGAGCAGATTTATGTAACTTTGTTATCCCTTTCATTTCTTTTAATACTTGTTTTGCTAACTCATATCCCACTCGTTGAGAATAAGAAAATTGCAGATCTAATACGGCTTGACTTAAATGAGGATCATGATCATCGCTAAGCGCATCACCTGCCCCACCAAGTAATTGTGACTGTTTTTCATCTTGTTCAAGCCAACGACCAAGTTCTGTGTCAGCTCGCTTAGTTGACAATACCCAGATCGAAGCACCAGTTGCATTCCGATTTGGTGCAGCATCAGCGTGAACTGAAACTAACAAATTAGCTTTATTTTTTCTAGCGATTTCAGAGCGTTGTGAAACAGAAATAAAATTATCACTGCTACGGGTTAACACCCCTTTAAAATTAGGATCTTTATTTAATAAATTGGTAAGTTTTTTAGCAATAGAAAGCGTAACTGTTTTTTCATATAACTTATTTTTCCCTATTGCGCCGGAATCTTTACCACCATGCCCTGCATCAACGGCAATCACAACTTTAGCTGCATAGGCAGAACTACAAAGCAGTAATAAGATAAAAAAAGTGAATAGTTTTTTCATTGTCTTTATATTGTTTATTTCAATTATGATAGATTAATAATCTCGCTGCCTTTTTCGCTTATTGCCTGAACGCAAGCAGTACGTTCAAGCGCCAAATAAGTCAAATGAATTTCAAGATCCGCGCTTGGCAAGATCCCATTTGCTTGCTGTGGCCACTCAATCAAACAAATTGATCGCGAAGAAAAATATTCACGAATCCCCATATACTCTAATTCTTCTGGATCGCAAAGCCGATATAAATCAAAATGGTAAACTGAAAAATCATCAAATTGATAGGGTTCAACTAATGTATAAGTTGGACTTTTTACGTTACCTACATGACCTAATTGTTGCAAAAAACCACGACTAAAAGTTGTTTTACCTGCACCTAGATCACCTATTAAATAGATAATAATTGTATCATCATGCTTGGACAAATAGTTTAAACATAGTTTGGCAAGTTTACTACCAAACAAAATCGTTTGTTGCTCATTGCTTAAAATAACTGGTTTCATGATGAATTCTTTGCTCAATAAATAGTTCTTATTATATACTAATAACATCAAAGATGTACTAACCAAAATGAGCTTGATTTTGTAAAAAAGTTTCAGGTAACTATACGTTTCAGTATAAAAAGTGAAAATAATGCTACATACTATATCAACAGCAAACCAATCAGCCATAAATCCACAATTAATATCAGCTCAAGATGTTGTATTGTTCTGGCAAAATGGCGTTATTCTGGCTATACAAAATAATCCATTATTAAATAATATTATAAAAAAAACTAAACACTGTTACGTCATCAACAGCGATATAGAAGCCCGAGGAATAAGCAAAATTATTGATTCAAGGCTTAAAATTATCAATATGCAACAAGTTGTTGAACTTACAACTAACCATTTTCCACAAATGAACTGGGAATGACCATAGGGCATAATGCTAAAACTACCCAGTTTTAAAAAGCATGAATCATGCAAATTTGCAAAACCTAAAACCTAAGTTTAATATAAATCTCAATTGTACTCAGCTCGTATTCAAATTTATGGCTAATTTATTAACGCTATCGGAAATCAATAATTATTTAAAAAATGGTGAAGTGATTGCTTACCCTACCGAGGCTGTTTTCGGTCTAGGGTGTGATCCTGATTGTGAATCAGCCGTATTAAAACTGTTACAACTAAAACAGCGTTCAGTAGATAAAGGCTTAATTTTAATTGCCAGCCATTACCAACAACTGATCCCTTATATAGATGAATTAGCTATTACTAATGAACAAAAACAGTTAGCACTTACTAGCTGGCCAGGCCCTGTTACTTGGGTTTTTCCTAAAAATACAAAAACACCTTATTTTTTGACTGGTAAATTCGACACCATAGCAGTACGAGTCACCAATCACCCCTTAGTTTGTAAACTATGCGATCTTTATGGCAAACCAATAGTTTCAACCAGTGCTAATTTATCGAATTATCCACCTTGTAAAACAGCAAGTGATGTCGTTAGCCAATTTGGTGAAAATTTTCCAATATTACAAGGACAAACAGGTAATAGATTACAGCCATCTCAAATCAGAAATATTCAAACAGGTAACATTATTCGACAAGGATAGATATATGCAAAATTTATATATTGGCGTAATGTCGGGAACCAGCATGGATGGAATTGATATTGCTATAATTAATATTACCGCAAAAAATGTCACATCAATAGCTAGTAGTTGCTACCCAATGCCCACCAACTTAAAGCAGCAATTATTAACATTATGTGAAACAAAGCAAACCACATTACAAAATTTGGGTGAATTAGATCATCAACTTGGTGAATTATTTGCTGATAGTATCAATCAATTTTTAAAAGTCAATAAAATTGATAAACAACAAATAAAAGCAATTGGTTGCCACGGGCAAACTATTTACCATGCACCAAACGGTAAAAACCCATTTACCCAACAAATTGGCGATGCCAATATTATCGCAGCAAAAACAGGCATAACCACCATAGCTGATTTTCGTCGAAAAGATATGGCTTATGGAGGGCAAGGAGCACCACTAGTCCCCGCTTTTCATAAAGCGGTGCTACAAGATCCACAAATTAATCGTGTAGTATTGAATATAGGAGGAATTAGTAACATTTCAGTATTAATTCCTAACCATACTGTTATTGGTTACGATACAGGTCCAGGAAACGTACTGCTTGATTGCTGGATAAATCAAAACCTAGGTAAAAGCTATGATAAAAATGGACTGTGGGCAAAAACAGGAAAAGTTAATCAAGACTTATTGAATAAATTATTTGATGAAGATTATTTCAAAATACCAGCACCTAAAAGTACAGGTAGAGAGTTATTTAATTTACCATGGTTACATAAAAAATTAATAGGGACGGATTTTAAAGCAGAAGATATTCAAGCAACGCTCGTTGAATTAACTTCTTTATCAATTGCAAATGAAATCAAAAAATTATCTATATTAAAAACATTACCTTGCGAACTTTTAGTCTGTGGCGGAGGTGCTAAAAATCCACTTATTATGCAAAGATTATCAGCATTATTACCATCATGGTCAGTATTAACAACCGATACAAAAGGTATAAATGGAGACGATATGGAGGCAATAGCCTTTGCTTGGCTTGCTTATTGCCGAATCAACAATATTCCATCAAATATTCCCGAAGTAACTGGCGCAAGCCAAGCTGTGTGTTTGGGGGTTATTTATCAATAAACTAAAAAATATATAAATATCGATCAAATCAACCCAAATTTTTGTAACGCTTTAGCAATACCATCATTATTATTAGTATCTGTAACAAACTCGGCTTTTGCTTTTAATTCATCAACTGCATTACCCATAGCAATAGGATGATCAACGGTTAGGAACATTTCAAAATCATTCATACCATCACCAAATGCATAAGTAGACACATCAGTGAACCCTTTATTTTTTAATAACTGAGTAATACCATAACCTTTAGAGCCACCATGATTAAAAACATCAACACAGTAAGGGGTATTACGAATAAAGGTTAGTTCAGGAAAAACATCTCGATAAAGATCTTCTCCAGATTCACAAAGTAATAAAAGCATCTGAATAGGTAATTTTAAATAAACCTGATCATCAACAGGAGGAACTGGTTGCTTAAGATAATGATAAAACTTCTCGGCTGGTTGACTATACTCAGATATACACATCATTTCATCATTATAAAAAGATAAAGGAATATTCGTTTTTTGCTTAGAATACTGATGTATTCTCATTATCACATCTTTATTAATATTATTAGTAAAAACCTTTTCGCCTTTGTATAAAACTACTTGCCCATTCATACCAATAATTGAATCAATTTGAGTCTTTTGCATTAAATCAGCAACTTCACAAGGTGTTCGACCAGTTGCTATCACTGGAATAATATTATTATGTTTTAATTTTTTTATAGCATTAAGGGAACTGGACAATACATCAATTTGACTATTAAACAATGTCCCATCTAAATCAAAAAAAACAATAGCTTCAGGTTTATGACTCATATTACAAATCCAAAATATTTTTAATAAAAGGAATAGTTAGCTTTCGTTGTTGTGCTAACGTTGCTACTTCAAACTTTTCTAATAAAGAAAATAATGTACGCATATCGCGATTAACACGTTTTAATAAAAATAACCCAACATCTGTTGATAGTTCAAATCCACTTAATTGCGCTCTCAATTGCAAAGCTTTAAGCTTGTCATCATCGCTAAGTTCTTTTAATTGATAAACCTGCCCCCAAGATAATCTAGAAACTAAATCAGGCAATATAAAAGAAATTTGTTTAGGTGGAGCATTTGCTGTTATCAATAATTTACTCACATTTTTTTCTGTCAAACGATTAAATAAATCGAAAATAGCCTCTTCCCAATCCCTATGACCTGCTATTACATCAATATCATCTAAACAGACTAAATCATAATTTTCTAATCCCTGTAAAATTTCAGGTACCAAATGGTAATGCTGTTTTAATGGAATATAACTAGCTAATTTATTTTGGCTTGACGCATGTAAAAGGTGAGTTCGGCCTGCAACGCTAGCCGCCCATATATAAAAGACATTAAACCCCTCTTTATCTAACAAGGTTTGCAATGAATCAAACAACAACCGATTATTACCTATATAAAAACTATCAAAAGTTTCATTATTAGATAACGGAAAAGGCAAAGGTAACTGTGAAAGAGTAATAAAGTAACCTCACAATACAAATAAAATCATATTAAGTATAAATTTGCTTTTATAAAAATCAATCACTTTTATACAAAAAGACAAACAGATAACAGTTAATAAAAAAATAAAACAAAAAACAATAAAACGATCAAAAATTGTTGTTTAAAATAAAAACAACAAAAAGTTAAAAATTAAGCGATCAAACTTAATTTTTGTGGATAACTCTGTTAAAAATTAGGATAACAAGCTGTTATGATCGCACTAACAACTTAAAAATAGAAAACAGTTGTGGATAAAAAGAATAGTTATACACAAGTTAAAACAAAAAAAGATCCGATCAATTAACAGAATAGACAGATCGATAAGATCCTATAAAATAATAACAAAAAAGAGTTATCAACAAAAAGGATCCGATCTAATAATAATAAAAATAAAAAGATCATCTAAAAGATCTTATTTTATTTAGACCACGATCCTAATAGATCATTTGACGTAACCAAAAAGATGAGTAAAATCTCCTACCCTGAATAAATCAAATCTCCCGATCTAAATTAGCGATCATCTATACACAAAACAAATACGAGGCTTTTTATGTTTTATCCAGATCTTTTTGATGTCATCATTGTTGGTGGCGGTCATGCAGGAACAGAAGCAGCAATGGCATCAGCAAGAATGGGGCGAAAAACACTACTTTTAACCCATAATATCAATACATTAGGACAAATGTCTTGTAATCCTGCCATTGGTGGTATAGGCAAAGGTCATTTGGTAAAAGAAATTGATGCAATGGGTGGCTTAATGGCACACGCTATCGATCATGCTGGGATCCAATTTAGGATCTTAAATAGCAGTAAAGGACCTGCAGTCAGGGCTACAAGAGCACAAGCAGATCGATCACTATATTGCAAAGTGATCCGAACTACACTTGAAAATCAAGAAAATTTAATGCTTTTTCAACAATCTGTTGAAGATGTGATCATCGAAAACGATCAGATCGTAGGTGTAAAAACCCAAATGGGAGTATGCTTTAAAGCTAAAACAGTCGTATTAACAACAGGCACCTTTTTAGACGGAAAGATCCATATAGGACTTAATAATTACAGTGGTGGACGTACAGGCGATCCTGCTTCGATCGGCTTATCAAAATCACTTCATCAATATCCATTTAGAATGGGACGATTAAAAACTGGTACACCACCACGAATTGATGCGAGAACAATTGATTTTTCAAAATTAGGTACACAATATGGTGATGATCCTGTTCCTGTATTCTCATTTTTAGGTAATGCAAACGAACATCCTAAACAAATTCCTTGCTATATAACAAGCACTAACGAAACAACGCACGAGATAATCCGAAATAGTTTAGATCGTAGTCCCATGTATACAGGTGTTATAGAAGGAGTTGGCCCAAGATACTGCCCATCTATTGAAGACAAAATTATGCGTTTTGTGGATCGTAATTCTCATCAGATCTATTTAGAGCCTGAAGGATTAGATAGCAACGAAATATATCCAAACGGGATCTCAACAAGTTTACCATTTGATACACAATTAGCATTTGTACGCAGTATGAAAGGATTAGAAAATGCAAATATTGTCAGACCAGGTTATGCGATCGAATATGATTATTTTGATCCAAGGGATCTTAAGCCAACACTTGAAAGTAAAGTTATCAAAGGGCTCTTTTTAGCAGGACAGATCAACGGAACAACTGGCTATGAAGAAGCCGCAGCTCAAGGAATGCTTGCTGGTTTAAATGCAGCACGTTTTGCATATGATCAAGATCAATGGTATCCAAGCCGTGATCAAGCCTATTTAGGGGTATTAGTTGATGATCTTTGTACTCTTGGTACTAACGAACCTTATCGCATGTTTACCTCGCGTGCTGAATATCGTTTAATGTTACGTGAAGACAATGCTGATATTCGCTTAACCGAGCTTGGTCGCAAGCTAGGTATGGTTGATGATTATCGCTGGCAACGTTTTAACGAAAAATTTGAAGCTATTGAACAAGAAAGAGCAAGATTACGTGATATATGGGTACATCCTCATATTGAAAGCATTGACGAAGTAAATGCCGTATTAAGTGCTAATTTGACTAAAGAAGCCAATGGAGAAGAGCTACTTAAGCGACCTGAAATGAGTTATAACACATTGAAATCGCTTTCATTATTTGCTCCAGGATTGTCTGATGCACAGGCTGCGGAACAGGTTGAAATTCAAGTTAAATATGATGGATATATAAAACTGCAAATAGAAGAAATTGAACGTCAAAAACGCAATGAAGAAACGCTTATTCCTGAGCATATTGATTATGCTGAAATATCGGGTTTATCGAACGAAGTTGTGGCTAAATTAAAACAACATAAACCTATTTCAATAGGACAAGCTTCGCGTATATCAGGAATTACTCCTGCTGCGATTTCAATGTTACTAGTTTATTTAAAAAAGAAAAATTATGTTAAAAAAGAAACTCATTAATCTAATAGATCAAACCGATCTTTTGATCTCAGAATCACAAATAGATCAATTGATCCATTATGTTGAAATGCTCAACAAATGGAATAAGACTTACAACTTAACAGCTGTACGAGATCCTAATGAAATGTTAATCAAACATATCATGGATAGTTTAGTTGTATCGCCCTATTTAACTGGCAAAACTTTTATTGATGTTGGAACTGGTCCTGGTTTACCAGGTGTTCCACTAGCAATAATTAACCCAGATAAACAATTTGATTTAGTGGATAGTTTAGGTAAGCGTATTCGATTTTTAAAACAAGTTCAGTTTGAATTAAAGCTAACTAATATAAACCCAATACAAAGCCGAATAGAAGTGTATAACGATAAAAAGTTTGATGGAGTTATTAGCCGAGCATTTGCTTCATTGCAAGACATGCTTAGTTGGTGTAAACATCTTCCTAATGAACAAGGATTTTTTTATGCTTTAAAAGGAAGCGATATAGATCCTATTGCTGATGGTTTTACACTTAAACAAAATATAAAATTGACTATACCAGAATTAGATGCTGAAAGGCGTTTGATTATTATACAATAATTTTTGTAATTAAATACAAGCTGCTCTGAAACTTTTTACAAATTTAATTTTTGCGTTTTTTCAGATAATCTTTAATACCATCAACAATTGATTTAGACACTTGATTTTGGAATGAAACAGTCTTTAACTTTTTTTCTTCAGTAATATTACTAATAAAGGCTGTTTCGACTAAAACAGATGGAATATCGGGTGCTTTTAACACCGCAAAACCTGCTTTTTCAAGTGATGGTTTATGTAACTTATTGACTCTTTTCATTCGATTCAAAATAGCATTACCAAGTAATACCCCATTATTTAATGTTGTTTTTTGAACCAAATCTAAAATGGTATTATCTAAATATTTATCACCACTACGGCTAACACCGCCTATTTGATCTGCTTCATTTTGAGTTTGGGCCAAATAACTGGCTGCAGAACTACTTGCTCCACCTGTTGATAATGCAAAAACCGATGAACCACCGACAGAACGATTAGCAAAAGCATCTGCATGAATAGAAATAAATAGATCTGCATGGAGTGAACGAGCTTTAGCAACTCGTACTTTTAATGGGATAAAAACATCTTCATTACGGGTCATGTAGACTTTTATATTCGGTTCTTTCTTAAGTAAATTATAAGTACGACGTGCAATTTGCAAAACAATATCTTTTTCACGTGTTTTATTGTAACCAATAGCGCCAGGATCTTCTCCACCGTGTCCAGGATCAATCACAACAATAACGGGAGCATTTTTACTCTTATTGGTTGGTGTTTTTATACTAGATTGCTTTTTATTGAGATCACCTTTTTTATATTCTTCTAAAAGCGCAAGTAAAGGGTCATCATCAGTGCTTGAAGCTGGTTTAGATGGATAAAGATCCATAACTAAACGATGTTTGAATTTTGCTATCGGCGATAAGGTAAAAGTATTTGGTTGAACACCTTGTTTTAATTCGATCAAAATTCTTACTGTCTTTGGATCTCGTTGAACAACGCGTATAGATTTAATATAAGGGTCGTGTTTTAATACCTTTGATGAGATATTTTTTAAAATTGGATTTAGATTAACATTGTTAATATCAATAGCGATCCTATTAGGATTACTTAATAAAAAGTGCTTGTATTTTAAGCTAATATTTGATTCTAAAGTAATTCTTGTATAAGTTGATGAAGGCCAAACGCGCACAGCAATAACTTGCGCCATTGCTGCGGCAAAGCCTACACGAGTGACGGATAACAAACATGTAGCAATAATACCTTTTATTAATAGGCGCTTTGTTGGGCTAAATGTTTTTTTCATACCTTAAAAACTTTATTTATTATCAAAATTAGCTGCAGATAATAGCATAAACTAAAGGGATATTAAAAAGAATGATTATCATAATCGACTGTTATTTTTGTAAATAGTCTGTTCTAAATTATCAATCAATTTTTATAATAAAAAAGATTATCAAATTAAATAATAAAAACAACCTTGCTTTAAGTTGTCATTTTTATTTTGTTATAGACCCTATAATAACAAAAGATTACAATATAGCACGCTAAAATCGCGGATTTAAACCCGTTTTCATTTTAACAATTAAATTATAGCTGAGTTATTGATGAGCAAAAAACTACATATCAAAACTTGGGGCTGTCAAATGAATGAGTATGACTCAACAAAAATGGCAGATCTCCTTGAATCTACCCACGGTTTAACTTTAACTGAAAATGCCGAAGAAGCAGATATTTTATTACTCAATACCTGCTCTATTCGAGAAAAAGCCCAAGAAAAAGTCTTTCATCAATTAGGACGTTGGAAGAACCTTAAAAAAAATAACCCAAATATCATTATTGGTGTAGGGGGATGTGTTGCTTCACAAGAAGGCGCCCACATTCGCAAACGAGCACCATTTGTGGATATTATTTTTGGACCGCAGACCTTTCACCGATTACCAGAAATGATTGAGCAAGTTAGAAGTGGTAAAGGTAATCATGTGGTTGATGTAAGTTTTCCTGAAATAGAAAAATTTGATCGCCTACCAGAGCCTCGTAGTGAAGGCCCAACCGCATTTGTTTCAATTATGGAAGGATGTAATAAATATTGTACTTATTGCGTAGTTCCTTACACTCGAGGTGAAGAAGTTAGTCGACCTTGTGATGATGTTATTTATGAAATAGCTCAGCTTGCTGAGCAAGGTGTACGTGAAGTCAATCTATTAGGTCAAAATGTAAATGCATATCGTGGACCGACATTCGATGGTGATATCTGTTCCTTTGCTGAATTACTACGCTTAGTTGCAGCCATTGATGGTATAGATCGTATTCGTTTTACAACTAGCCATCCAATCGAATTTACAGATGATATTATTGATGTTTATCGTGACACACCAGAACTAGTAAATTTTTTACATTTACCAGTACAAAGTGGATCAGATCGTGTATTAAACTTAATGAAACGTACGCATACTGCACTTGAATATAAATCAATTATTCGAAAACTACGCAAAGTACGACCAGATATTCAAATTAGCTCCGATTTTATTGTTGGTTTCCCAGGTGAAACACAAGAAGACTTTGAACAAACCATGAAGTTAATTGCCGATGTTAATTTTGATTTAAGTTACAGTTTTGTCTATTCAGCACGTCCAGGTACGCCAGCTGCTGAAATGGAAGATAATGTTTCGGAAGAAGAAAAAAAACAAAGACTATACATTCTTCAAGAGCGAATTAACCAACAAGCTATGCAATTTAGCCGTCGTATGTTAAATACCGTGCAACGTATTTTGGTTGAAGGTCCATCCAAAAAAGATCTTATGGAATTAACAGGCCGAACTGAAAATAATAGAATTGTTAACTTTGAAGGTCGCCCTGAAATGATTGGTAAATTTGTTGACGTTGAAATTACCGATGTTTATCCAAATTCATTGCGTGGCAAAGTAGTTAGAACTGAAGATGAAATGGATCTACGCGTAAGCGAATCACCAATGTCAGTTATATCTCGAACCCGAAAGGAAAATGATTTAGGTGTTGGTATTTATCAACCATAAAAACAAAACGTAAAATATTTAGTTATTTATTTTAAATAGAAATTAAAAAGTTATTAAATAAGAAAATAGGAAAGAAAAAATGTTTATTATTTTTGGTACTCGTGGAAGAGAAGTCAACGAACGTGGTGGACAATTTAATTGTCCTAATTGTTGCTCACAACAAAATATTACTACTGACGAAAAACAACAGAAATACACACAAATAAAAGTAGCAAAATATTTTACATTATTTTTTATTCCTATTTTTAGTTACTCTACCTTAGGTCGTTATATAAAATGTAATCAATGCAATAACGATTATAACGAAAATGTGCTCGACTATGTACCGCCAACATTTGAAGAACAAATAGCTTCATATGTTGAACAAGAGTTAAAAAGTGGAACACCTATTTCAATGTTGGTTAATAAATTGAAATCACAAGGATTTGATGAAAAGCAATCAACAAGTGCAGTAAATAATGTTGTTAACGGAAATATAGTTTCTTGTCATCAATGTAAAATGGATTTTATAAAAGGCGTTGAAAAATGTTCTTTATGTGAACAGCGTCTGAGCAATTAAAATTAATTGAATAGAGGTTTTATTTTTGAATATTACAACACAAGAAACCATACTTGAGCCCGCTGATAATCAGCGGCTTAATAGTCTTTGTGGTCCTTATAATGACAATATAAAACAGTTAGAACGTCGGCTTGGTATTGAAATTAATCATCGAGGTAATTTATTTTCAATAACTGGTGATAATATTTGTGTTCGAGCGACTATTGATATTTTGCAATCTCTTTATAAACAAACCAAAATCAAAGACAAAATAATTGATATTGAACCAGAACAAATTCATTTAGTTATCAAAGAGACAGGTGCGCTTGAAAAAGTGAGTGAACACTTACCTAGTTATGTTGATCATCAAGGCGGAAAGCTAGTGATGATAAAAACTAAGCGAGGTATAATCAAACCCCGAACAGCGAACCAAGCACAATACATAGCTCATGTTTTGGATTACGACATTTCTTTTGGTATAGGGCCTGCTGGAACAGGTAAAACTTATTTAGCGGTAGCAGCTGCCGTTGATGCGCTCGAAAAACAACAAATTCGTCGTATTGTACTAACTCGACCAGCAGTCGAAGCTGGTGAAAAACTTGGCTTTTTACCAGGTGATTTAAGCCAAAAAGTGGATCCTTACTTACGTCCACTTTATGATGCTTTATTTGAAATGTTAGGTTTTGAAAAAGTCGAAAAACTAATTGAAAAAAGTGTGATTGAAGTGGCGCCACTCGCTTATATGCGTGGACGCACATTAAATGATGCATTTATTATTCTTGATGAAAGCCAAAATACAACGATTGAACAAATGAAAATGTTTTTAACTCGAATTGGTTTTAATTCGAAAGCGGTAATAACAGGTGATATTACTCAAATCGATTTACCACGTAATCAAAAATCTGGATTACGTCATGCAATAGAAGTATTAAGCCAAGTTGATGAAATTAGTTTTAATTTTTTTAATAGTGAAGATGTCGTGCGCCACCCAGTAGTTGCTAGAATTGTTAATGCTTACGAAAAATGGGAAGAACAGCAACATATGCAACATAAGTTGCAGCATACAGAAAGAAGTATTTAGAGGAGTACTATTATCTCTATCTCAAGTAAAAAAAAGAAAACTAAGATTCGAGATCATTCCGCGGAAGCAAATTTGTTTTTACGCCGAGCACTGTTTTCTTTTATTGTCATTATTATTTTAATTATCATATTGATTGCAAACTTAGCTGGTTTACAGATTTTGAATTATAGCTATTACACTACTAAATCTAATGATAATCGTATTGAAATTATTCCTATTCCACCTAATCGTGGCATGATTTATGATCGTAATGGTACGCCATTAGCGATTAATAATATTACATATCAATTAAATATTATTCCTGATAAAACTAAAAACCTCAATGAACAATTTGAGCAATTAAAAAAGATTGTTGATTTGACAGATGAAGATATTGAAACATTTCAAAAAGAACGACGCAATTATAGAGCTCATCGTCCAGTACCGCTAAAAGATAATTTAACCGAAAAACAAATAGCTCGTTTTGTTGTAGATCAACATCGTTTTCCGTTTGTTTCTATTGTAGGTATACAGCATCGTTATTATCCTTATGGATCATCACTGACCCATATTCTTGGCTATATCTCTAAAATTAATAGCCAAGATAAACAGCGATTAGAAGATGAAAATAAAGCAAGTGATTATGTGGCAACTTTTAATATTGGTAAAATGGGAATAGAAAAGTACTACGAAGACGTATTACACGGAACCCCTGGTTATGAAAAGGTTGAAGTTAACAGCCGAGGTAGAATTGTACGCCAGCTAAATCAACATCCACCACAAGCAGGTGAGGATATCTATTTATCTATTAACCTAAAATTACAGCTTTATATAGAGCAATTACTGGCTGGACGTAAAGCGGCAGTGGTAGCTATTGACCCTAATAATGGTGAAATTTTATCCTTGGTTTCTAGTCCAAGTTATGATTCCAACGCTTTTGTTGGTGGTATATCAAGTACTAAATATAGCGAATTACTCAAAGATCCTAGTAAGCCACTTTTTAATCGAGCTTTATTAGGTGCTTATCCACCAGCTTCAACAGTTAAGCCTTTTATTTCCATTGCGGCCTTAAGTGAAGGAGTGATCACACCAAAAAGTGTGGTTAATGATCCTGGTTGGTGGCAATTACCTGGTACTGAACGGCGTTATCGTGATTGGTTAAAATGGGGACACGGTCGAGTTGATGTATTAAGGGCGATTGAAGAATCAGTTGATACCTACTTTTATCAAGTTGCTTATGATATGGGCATTGATCGCCTAAATTTGTGGATGACTAAATTTGGTTATGGTGAACGAACAGGTATAGATATTTCACCAAACGAAGAAACACGAGCAGTTATGCCTAGTCGTGAATGGAAAATCAAACGCCATAAAAAATCTTGGTTGCAAGGCGATACTATACCAGTTGGTATCGGTCAAGGTTATTGGACAGCAACACCTATCCAAATGGCAAAAGCATTAACCACGTTAATTAATAATGGTAAAACTTATACTCCTCATTTTTTATTATATAAAAAGAGCGATATTTTAAATTCAGATGAACATCAACCAACAATTAATCCTGAAAAATACATAGAAGATAATAGTTTAGTTAATGTTAAATCAATTTATTGGGATTTAGCTAAAGAAGGTATGCATCGTGTCATGTTTGGATCACGAGGAACGGCACGTAAAATTTATGCAGATGCAAAATATCAAGCGGCTGGCAAATCAGGTACCGCACAAGTTTATGGCTTAAAACAAGATGAAATTTATAACGCTCATAAGATCCCTGAACATTTACGCGATCACGCGTTATTTATTGCTTATGCTCCTTACGATAATCCAAAAATTGCCTTAGCCATTGTTTTAGAAAATGGCGGTGGCGGAAGCTCAAACGGCGGTGCAGTAGCTCGTAAAATATTAGATTTTTATCTTCTTGGAAATAACTCAACAGAGCTAGATGACCCATCACCAAATACAGGAGCTGAAGATTAATAATGAATAATAGTAAAAAATCTTTTTGGCAAAAAATACATATTGATCCCTTATTTTTTTTATTTATTACTTTATTACTAGGTTATAGTCTTTATATACTTTGGAGTGCTAGTGGGCAAAATATTGATATGATGCAAAAGCGAGTAATACAAATATTACTTGGCTATACTGTAATGATTACGCTGGCACAATTTTCGCCCAGAACCTATGAAAAATGGTCACCATATCTGTATGTTGTTTGCATTATCATCCTATTATTAGTAGATATTTTTGGATATACCAGTAAAGGCGCACAGCGCTGGTTAGATTTAGGTATTTTGCGATTTCAACCTTCTGAAATAGCCAAAATAGCCGTACCATTAATGGTTGCAAAGTTCATTCATCGTGATGGATGCCCACCGCCATTAAAAACCACATTACAAACACTTGGTATAATTGGAGTGCCTACATTACTTGTTGCTATGCAACCAGATCTAGGCACAGCAATATTGATTATTATGTCAGGAATTTTTATTATTTTTTTAGCAGGCATTAATTGGCGCTATATTCTTATTGCATTAATTTTAATTGCTATATTTTTACCAATTATGTGGTTTTTTTTAATGCATGATTATCAACAAAAACGCGTATTGATGCTAATAAATCCTGAGCTTGATCCAAATGGGGCTGGTTATCATATTATTCAATCTAAAACAGCAATTGGATCGGGTGGTATATGGGGCAAAGGCTGGCTTGAAGGTACGCAATCGCAACTTGAATTTTTACCAGAGCGACACACCGATTTTATCTTTTCAGTTATAGCTGAAGAGTTTGGTTTTATTGGTTCGATTATTTTGTTAATTCTATTTTTATGCTTAATTGTGCGTGGACTTATTATTGCAGCTCAAGCACAAACAACATTTGGACGAATTTTATCGGGTGGACTAATTTTAGTATTTTTTATTTATGCATTTATTAATATTGGTATGGTCAGTGGAATCTTACCAGTAGTTGGTGTACCATTACCTCTAATAAGTTATGGTGGCTCATCTTTAGTCGTATTAATGGCAAGTTTTGGCATTATGATGTCTATTCACACACATCGATATATGTTGTCTAAAAATATTTAACGGAATTGAAATAAATGAAAAAGAAATTTAAATTATCTTTTGCTTTGTTTGCGCTTGCAATTTGTTCATCAGCATCGGCTGAAATGGCTTTTCCTATCCCAGCTATTCCACAACTAGATGCTGAATCTTATATTTTAATAGATGCAAAATCAGGCGAAATTTTGGCACAATATAATGCTGAACAACAGCGTGACCCAGCTAGCCTAACCAAAATGATGACCAGTTATGTGGTTGGTCAAGCACTACGCTCAGGACGCATAAAAAATGATGATATGGTTGTAGTAAGTAAAGATGCATGGGCAACGGGCAACCCTGTTTTAAAAGGGTCATCATTGATGTTTTTAGAAGTGGGTAAAACAGTATCAGTATCTGATCTTAATAAAGGTATTATCATCCAATCTGGTAACGATGCTTGTATTGCAATGGCTGAACATGTTGCAGGAAGCCAAGGTGCATTTGTTAACCTAATGAATGATTATGCAAAAAAAATTGGACTAAACCATACCCATTTTGAAACCGTTCATGGGCTCGATGCGCCAGGGCAATACACAACAGCTAAAGACATGGCTTTTTTAGGGCAAGCATTGATTCGTGATTTACCAGAAGAATATTCTATTTATAAACAAAAAGAATTTACCTATACCCTATCAAAACCACAACTTAATCGAAATGGACTACTTTGGGATACCACATTAAACGTTGATGGAATTAAAACAGGACATACCAATGCTGCTGGCTATAACTTAGTTGCTTCAGCGGTTGATGGCAATACCCGTTTAATTTCAGCGGTACTAGGTGGACGAACCTTTAAAGGGCGTGAAGAAGAAAGTAAAAAACTATTAGTATGGGGATTCCGCTTTTTTGAAACTGCAAATCCTGTAAAAGCTGATACGCCATTAGCAACAGAAACGATTTGGTATGGTGATAAAAATAAAATTCAATTAGGTGCAACTAATGGCGCTTATATCACAGTACCAAAAGGTCGTGCGGCAGATGTGCAAGTTGAATATAAAATTGATGATTATATTTATGCTCCAATAACCAAAGGTACAGCCGTAGGTAAAATGCAGTTCCTATTAGATGGTAAAGTAATTAGTGAACAGCCACTTGTTGCTTTGCAAAATGTTGAAGAAACAGGATTTTTTGGTGGAATCTGGGATTGGATCTGCCTACAATGCCATAAATTATTTAGCTAGTTTCAATTATCACAGTTCTGTAAGTATCAGCTTACAGAACAACCTTACTTTTTAAAAATAAACATCTTCTAATATAAAAAACTGCCATAAAAAACCGTCAGGTATACTATTGATTTTATTGAATTTTTTATTAAAACGCTATATTTAACAAATAGTTGCTAATTAAATATACAATAAACACTTAATAAAACTAACTTATACATCATTACAATAATTAACTCCGCTAACAACAGTTAATATTACAAATAAAGCTAGCAATCTTATACTATTTATGGTATAAAACGCGCGCTACATTTCACATTATTTTTTTGTAAAAGTAATGGTGGATAAAAGCATTAAATTTAATGATTAATTAACGTTATAACACACACATATCATTACACTTTTCCGGGGTGCCTTTTACTTTATGTATAGGTCGGTAAAAGCGGATATGTGGAGGCATAACCCCAACGTCAAAATGAGGAAATCATGACTACAGTATCAATGCGCGATATGTTACAAGCGGGTGTACACTTTGGACACCAAACTCGTTATTGGAACCCAAAAATGAAACCATTTATTTTTGGTGCACGCAATAAAGTTCATATTATCAATCTTGAAAAAACAGTACCACTGTTTAACGAAGCATTAGCTGAATTAAACAAGATTGCCGCTCGTAAAGGTAAAATTTTATTTGTTGGTACAAAACGTGCAGCTAGCGAAGCAATTAAACAAGCTGCTGAAAGCTGTGGACAATACTACGTTAATCACCGTTGGTTAGGTGGTATGTTGACTAACTGGAAAACAGTACGTCAATCAATCAAACGTCTAAAAGATTTAGAAACACAAGCTAGTGATGGTACATTCGATAAATTAACCAAAAAAGAAGCACTAATGCGTGCTCGTGAAATGGCTAAATTAGAAAATAGCTTGGGTGGAATTAAAAATATGGGTGGCTTACCTGATGTGATCTTTGTTATTGGTGCAGACCACGAACATATCGCTATCAAAGAAGCTAACAACTTAGGTATTCCAGTCATTGCTATTGTTGATACTAACTCAGATCCTGATGGTATTGATTACGTTGTTCCAGGTAATGATGATGCGATTCGTGCAATTCAATTATATGCAAATGCAGTTGCTGAAGCAGTACGTTCTGGTCGTGAACAAAACCAATCTCCAGTATCTGAAGAAAGCTTCGTAGAAGAAGCTCCAGCAGCAGAGTAATAAACTCAAATATTTTCAGGGTCGATAATAATATCGACCCATTCTAATGAAAATCATCACAATGGTTAAATAGAGGATTAAAAAATGGCTGAAGTTACCGCTTCTATGGTAAAAGAACTGCGCGAAAGAACTGGCGCAGGTATGATGGAATGTAAAAAAGCATTAGTTGAAGCAAACGGTGATATCGAACTTGCAATTGACAACATGCGTAAATCAGGTCAAGCAAAAGCAGCTAAAAAAGCAGGTCGTGTTGCGGCTGAAGGTGTTATTATTTCTAAAATCTCTGCGGATAAAAAATTTGGCGTAATATTAGAAGTAAACTGCGAAACAGACTTTGTTGCTAAAGATGCAGGATTCTTAGCATTTAGTGATAAAGTTGCAGAGGCAGCATTAACAGAACGCATTAGCGATATTGCTGCACTACAAGCTAAATTTGAAGAAGAGCGCACAGCTTTAGTTGCTAAAATTGGTGAAAATATCGGTATTCGTCGTGTTGCTGAAATTGCTGGTGACGTAGTAGGTAGTTACCAACACGGTGCTCGTATTGGTGTATTAGTTGCTGCAAACGGTGCTGACGATGAATTAGTTAAACACATCGCAATGCACATTGCTGCAAGCAAACCAGAGTACGTTGATCCAAGTGACGTACCTGCTGATGTAGTTGAACATGAACGTAACATTCAAATTGATATCGCAATGCAATCAGGTAAACCGCGTGAAATCGCTGAAAAAATGGTTGAAGGTCGTATGCGTAAATTCACTGGTGAAGTATCACTAACTGGTCAACCATTTGTAATGGAACCTTCAAAAACTGTTGGCGATTTATTAAAAGAAAAGAGCGCAGCAGTTACTTCATTCATTCGTTTTGAAGTGGGTGAAGGTATTGAAAAAGTCGAAGTTGACTTCGCAGCAGAAGTTGCAGCAATATCAAAACAATCTTAATTGTTTTATAAAACCGCCGTTAAGGCGGTTTTGTTTATCTACAAAATATTTTAAAATTACTGCTAGATAGGAGCCCTAGCTCCTTATTTTATTAAATAACGAAACAGTGAGACATCATATGGTAACCCCTTTTTATAAACGTATTCTTCTTAAACTCAGTGGTGAAGCACTACAAGGTGACGAAGGTTTTGGTATTGATGCAACCGTTCTTGATCGTATGGCTCAAGAAATAAAAGAGCTTATTGAAATGAATGTTGAAGTTGCTGTTGTTATTGGGGGTGGTAATCTATTTCGTGGCGCAGGGCTTGCTAAAGCGGGAATGAACCGAGTAGTTGGTGATCACATGGGCATGCTTGCAACTGTCATGAATGGACTTGCGATGCGAGATGCATTACACCGAATAGAAGTAAACGCTCGCCTAATGTCAGCCATTCCATTAAATGGCGTGTGCGATGACTATCGTTGGACTGAAGCAATTAGCTTGCTTCGTCATGGTAAAGTCGTTATCCTTTCTGCTGGAACTGGTAATCCTTTTTTCACAACCGATTCAGCAGCATGCTTACGGGGTATTGAAATTGGTGCAGATGTTGTCTTAAAAGCGACCAAAGTAGATGGTGTTTACTCTGCCGATCCTGTTAAAGATCCAACAGCAACACTTTATAAAACACTAAGCTATGAAAAAGTGCTTACAGATGAGCTTAAAGTAATGGATTTAGCGGCATTCACATTAGCAAGGGATCATAATCTACCAATTTGTGTCTTTAATATGAATAAACCTGGAGCGTTGCGTCGTGTTATATTAGGTGAACAAGAAGGGACATTAATTAATAACAAAGCAACAGTAACCAGTTAATTATCTTTATTTTAAATAAGGCTTTTATTATGTTAAACGAGATTCAAAAAGAAGCGCAAACGCGCATGGAAAAAAGTATTGATGCGTTTCAAAATCATATTTCTAAAGTAAGAACGGGTCGCGCATCACCAAGCTTATTAGATGGTATTATGGTTGAATATTATGGTAGTCCAACGCCATTACGCCAACTAGCTAACATCGTTGCTGAAGATGCAAGAACGCTAGCGATTACTGTATTTGACAAATCACTTACACCACTAATTGAAAAAGCAATCTTAACATCAGATTTAGGACTTAACCCAGCATCAGCAGGTACCGTTATTCGCGTTCCATTACCGCCACTAACCGAAGAACGCCGTCGAGACTTAACCAAAATTGTCCGTAACGAAGCAGAACAAGGTCGAGTATCGATCCGTAATATTCGCCGTGATGCCAACGACCAAATCAAAGCATTACTAAAAGATAAAGAAATATCTGAAGATGATGAACGTAAAGCACAAGATTTAATCCAAAAAGCGACAGATGCCGCAATTAAAAAATTAGATACAGTGCTTGCCGATAAAGAAAAGGAACTAATGGAATTCTAATTTTTATCTTCTTTTTCCTCTTTTCTTCCAAACGCTCTGTTTTATAAAGCAGAGTGTTTTATTAAGCAAAAGTTTTACTTGCCAATAAATGCATTGACTATTTTACAGCCATAATTAAAAATCAAGATAATCCTTATCAAGTTCATTTTCGTTATTGCAATAATTTTCTTCTTTTTGCGTACATTGACGAGAAAACTCATCATCTAATTTATCATCAACTTTTTTATACTGACATAGCGAATTAACTAAATTGAAGTGATTTTGGTTAATATCATATTGATGTGTTTCTGTCACTATAACAGCGCCATTCTCTTTAATAGGACAATATTTTCGCTTAGTTGCCTGTTTTTTATTTTCATCAAAGGCTATATCACGACCTTCTAAATTTAGATAAATAAACTTTCCTTTTTTCTTATCGAAAGCGTAATATCGATCAATAATTGGTGCATCCATGACCTCATCGGTTGTTTGTGAAATATAAAAATCATTATTATCACCATCAAAGTTGTAATCACCTACATCAGTGATTTGATCATCATCTGTAGACCAAAAGAAGCCTTTTTTTATTGTATCGATTGACATAAATGCATAACCATCAAAATCATCAATTGTTTGCAGTAAACTACCATCTCTTTTTCGGTAAACATTAATACCAACCATTTTATGCGCACAGCCTTTTATGGATAAAAGGACTTTGAAAAAATAGTCTTTGGTGGTTCTGTGTTGTAAAAATTCTACATTTTTAGACTTTTTCTCCGATTTATCAGGAAAACATCCAAATTTAAATTCACTTTTTAACTTTGTTTTATTCAATGATTGTAAGTTTCTATCTAATGGAATCTTATCTGGTTCAACTTGATTTTCATTGTTATCTTTGTTTTCAAAAGACGTTTCATCTAATAATTTAGGGGTATTAGTTATATTATTTATATATACAACTCTATTAGTATCATAATCATAATGATATTCTTCTTTATATTTTCCATTAGTTTTAATTTGAATACCGTAAAAATAGTCGGCAACTACAAAATTAGGTAAAAAGAATATTGAAATTAAAAAATATTTCATTGTTTTTGTACATCCTTACTAATCATTTTAGCCATTTTTTAGTGATAATTTTTATTGTTTTTACCAGTCTCTAAACGAATTCCATGGTATCCAGTTGATTATTTCACCATTCTTCTTACTATGATAGCTGACTTTAAACCACAAAAGTTCCTTATTTTTATCTTCAATTTCTCCTATTTTATTTTCGTCCCTCTCTATATCAATAATTTCGACAAAATCGTTCCTTTTTAAATAGTTATCAGTTGGATGCTGAAAATCAGGTTGTTCATAAAGTTGGACTTTTGCTAGTTGAATATAAGAATGAATATCTCGTTTTTTTGTTGATTTATCCAACAGTGATGAAAGTTTTTTCATATCATAAAAGGTGACATGACCACTAGAATCAAGAATATCTAAACCAATCATATATGGGAATTGAAGACTATTTGAGCGCACCATTCTTTGAAACACTTCAACATTGTTGAAATGGTATTGCTTATCTTTATTGGCTATTATTACTGTATATTTATCTAAATCATAATCTTCGATGGATTGGTAACGTTGATAAAAATTAATATCCCCCATTTTGGCAACAAGCACATCAAAATCTTTATACGATAGACTTTCATCTGTATGGGGAAAATAGGCGTAAGAATTTATTGATTCAGGCGAAAAATAAACCAAAAACTTATATAAATCATCAACGCTATTTAATGTTTGACTTTCTATACAGTATGAATATTGTGTCTTCATCAAGTTTATTAACCGTCTTCTGACATATACACAATCAGCAGTTAAATTATTATCTTCAATGGTTATCGGAATATGTGCTTCAGTATTAAGAGTTATTGTATTGGTGTAAAAAAAAGCGGGTTTATTCTTCCAATTGACAAATTTAATATCAAGCTGTTCAAAAATGCCAATTAAATTTTTAAATTGGTAATCCATATCATCCGCTTTAACTTCTAAAATTGTGGGTTTTAAAAATTTGCCATTTTCATCATCACAGCGATAACTAGTAAAATGATAATATTTAGAATGAATATTAAAAGGATGATTATTAATCTCTGCCTTATTTAAGCAAGGTGACTTCGCATAGCAGATATTACAAATTGTTATACATATTATTAATATAATGTTTTTTTTAAACATTTTTTTTACCAAACAGTATTTTTTATTTACGTTTATAGACATTTATTGATCTTATCCTAAAGTTTGTACAAACTTTATCTTTATAATACCTGCTAATTATTTTTATTTTAAATAATAAAGATTTAATTATTTTAAACGAGCTTTAAAAAGCTGAATTTAGTATAGCTAAAGTTAGAAAATTTATCCAAAACAAGATATAGAAAAATTTATACCGTTATCAAACGATTCAGTGTCAAACTCTTAACTATGAGTACATTTAAAAATAACCTATTGGTCTGCTATTTTTTATTTAAAAAATCGGTCAATAAATATATTGATTTTATTTATGTTTTTTGAATCCAATTTTTACCAAAAACATCCCACCATCCCCAACATCCGCCGTTACCTCACTACGCACAATTATTTACAAAAAAGTCCGCCAAAAAACTAGCCAACTATTTTATAAATGGTTATACTTTTATCGCTGTAGGAAAACAAGCTTATTAAATAAGCGAATAATTATAAAAATTCAAATAAAACAAAATATTACTTGACACGAGGAATGTAATGCATTATCATTTTAGGCACAAGGCACAAGGCACAAGCACTGGCAAACCTATGTCTTAAATTTATCAAATAATCCTATTCGACGAGTTTTTACACAAAACTTATTTATATCTTCGAAATTATCGCTCAAATCACCTAAAACAGCTTTGCTAGTATTAGCTCTGTTATTATTGTCATCGTCATGGGATGTACAGGCGAATGGTAAAAAGGCTCGAGCAGGTAATCGTAGTGATGCAATAATGCTACAACCGTCGGCAGTTATTGATTATGTAAGGCCAAATATAATTTGGGGTAGACACAAAAACGCAGGCCCAGCTGACATATGGAATCCTGATAAGGGCTTTTTAGTACAATCAATCAATCCTGAGTCATACAGCCTAAATTTTCCGACTACAGGTGCGCATAATTTATATTTTGATTTACTCATAACTGGAGATATAGAAGAATTGACATGGGAACCAGTCACGCATGAGGGAATCACTGCAACAGTGACAAATGTTGCAGCTAATGATGTTTGGATTCCTCTTGGAGATAGGGGAGTTGTAGCACGTGTTAGGCTAACAGGTCCAGAGGCAAGAAATCAATGGTACAATCCTCATCCTAATCCAATTGCTAAGCCAAGGTTACCACAGACGTTTGAGTTAGTGGGTAGAGATAGATATGGCATTGAGGTAGTAAAATATGGATTTGTATTAAGGCTGTGGTTCGTCAATCGTGGTAATCAATCGAAAACTTATAGTGACCATTTAGCATGGTGTAATAGTTTGGGTTATCGAATGCCACGGGTAAGAGATTTAACCAATGCAGTTTGTTCTGGTGGGGGGGGGGCAGGAAATTGGTGTCAAGACGCAGTAAGCGCCACACCTAGCTCATCAGTTAATTTTTACAAGCGTCACATAGGCGCTGGCTTTTTCACGGAGTGGGGCAACATGGACTACTACGCTGATGCGGGCTTCGTCTACGACGACTATTGGACGAGCGACGCTACAGCTGCAGGTAGCGCTCAGTTCAATGTCAGCTCGGACGGCGGCCACGTCTGCAGCATCAGAGCCAGCTACTCCTACTATGGCCTTTGCACCGCACCTTAGCTTTTAGCGTTTAGTTCTTAATCCTTATGGCGCGGAATGGGGTTATGGTGCTTGAGAGGATAATATAACAAAGAATAAAGCCCCCGCGTAAGTTGGGGCGTTTTCCTTAGGGTTGCGCTATTGTGGCAAAGCCACAATCGCACCGCCCGCCACCGACGCTGAAAGCGTGGCTGGCGGGGGCACAAGGACAAGCAAATAAACAAAGAGGAGTCATGCAATGGAAATTAAACAAAAATTAGCATTAAGTGACAATTCGATACATTTTTTTAGAGAAGGACTTTTTTTAAAGATTTATAACCAATCATTTTATGTGATGACTCAATTATTAGAATTCAACATAAAACCGATAATCAAACACATAAAAAACTCGACCAAATGTGCGAGCGCATCAACGTAGCTTAGATTTAGCAACTTAGCATTCACATCAGATAGGAAAAAGCTATGGGGCAACTCAGCTAAAATCCACTTTGCTGTTGATAGTGGTGGTCTACCGATTTGTTTCGCAAGGATAACATTATGTTATTGCTGGTATTTATACTTATGTGGCTACCAATGTATTGTTGATTAATATATAAACACAAAAAGTCAACTGCCTTAATAATTCAGTTAAAAAAATATTTAGTTAGCAATACAACAAGCTTTAGAAAAATGGACTATGCCAAAAACTAGAAAAATACAATGAGTCGGTTTATTATAAAATTTTGTGACAAAATTAATTATCACCTTTAATGGGCAAATATACAAATTTAGTATGGATTTATAAAGGGATATATTCTGAATCAGCAAATATTTGCAGATTCACCATATAGAGAATAAAATTTTAGGCGATTTATTAACTTTTATAATATGGCTAAGACGCATTATGAATTTTTAAAGAGTTATTTTAATTATGAAGTGTAAACAATCCAGAGGTTTCTTAGCTGTAAGTTTATTTATTCTACAAAAGGAGCAATTTAAATAGATGAAACAAGTCGGAAAGAAGAAAATGATTTTCTTTTTTAGTCCTGATCATTATCTATCTCAGTGGTATCCTTGTCATTTTGTTATTAATGAAATAGCATTTACTAGTGCAGAACAATGGATGATGTATTCTAAAGCGTTGTTATTTAAAGATATAGAGAGTGCCAATGCTATTCTATCTATTCCGTCATCTAAAATGCAAAAAAAGCTGGGGCAAACTGTGCGTAATTTTGATGAAAATATATGGAATAAGCATAAAAAAGAGATTGTTTTTGAGGGTAATTATGCAAAATTTTCTCAAAATGATGAGCTTAAAAAATATCTATTATCAACCAAAGATAAAGTATTAGCAGAAGCAAGCCCTTATGATAAGATTTGGGGAATTGGTTTAAGTATTGATGACGAAATGAGATTTAATATGACTAAATGGCGCGGCAAAAATTTACTTGGTGACGTTTTGATGCAAGTAAGGAAGGCATTAAAAGCGTAATTCTAAATAACTATTAATCATCTATTTTTATACTGAAACACATAGTTACCTGAAACTTTTTGACAAAACTATCAATCTTTTTATCAACTTTTTTGTTTATGGCGCTAACATAGATTAGCTTTTTGTTAAAAATATCCCAAGCCAAATCCAACCACTAAAATAATAAGCGTTGAATATTTTTGTTGGGATATTTTGTTAATTGTTATAAAAAATAAACGTTTATTTCTGTTTTGAAACGCTTAGCAACTGAATTTTAAAAATATCACTCAGTAGCCACAGTAAAACGTTGTTTAATATGCTTGGCTTTTTCTGCTTCATCAATCATGGCAATGGCATAATCGGCATAACTGATTTGGCTTTTTCCTTGGCTGTTAAATAACACCTCTTCACCGCCCAAGATATAATGCCCAGTTCTTTCCCCATCAGCATTAAACTCAATGGCTGGGCTTAAATAAGTCCATTGCACATCATCGCACGTTCTAAGCGCATCAAGTGCTTTGGCCATATTGGTGGCTAATGGTTTAAATACCTCAGGAAAATCAGGTGAATCAACCAAACGTAGTGAATGCTGTGGATTAACATATAAACTGCCTGCTCCCCCAACCACTAATAGGCGATTTGTTTTACCACTTAATATATCCGTTAAATGTTTTAAACTGGTTTGATGCAATGGCAGTGATTCCAGTGCCCAAGTACCAAATGCATCGATAATCACATCAAAGGGTTTTAAATCAGTATAGGTTAATTCGAACAGATCTTTAATTAGCACATTTGCTTTGGGATCGAGCGGTTGACTCGCTTTGCGCACTATTGCGGTAACATCATGCCCTCGTGAAATCGCCTCTTTGACTAAAAGTTGCCCTGTTTTACCACTCGCACCAATGACTGCTATTTTCATACTTTACTCCTTTTAATCGTTTAAGGATTAACATGATATAAGAATGGTTTTAGATTAGTCTTTAACGTTTCTACTGTAAAGTAGGTACCAAATAGTGCTATAGTAACTTTTTTGAAACTATTGTTGAATTTTAAGGATTAATGATTAAATTAAATAATGATTTGCCTATTTGCCCTGTTGAAATAACATTAATGTTAATGGGTGATAAGTGGAAAGTCTTAATTGTGAGAGACCTGCTTACGGGAACCAAGCGCTTTGGTGAACTAAAAAAATCGCTGACTGGTATATCACAAAAAGTTTTAACTCAGCACCTGCGAGCTATGGAAAAAAATGGGTTATTAACCCGCAAAGTGTATGCCGAGGTTCCCCCCAGAGTTGAATATACATTAACCGAGGTTGGACAAAGTCTAAAACAGGTGCATGATGCCATGTTAGAGTGGGGAAAGGCTTACAAATTAAAAGCGGATGAGTCATCTTTTCCTCATCCGTCAATCAATCATAATTAACTATCAAATTCTTCGCAGCCAAAATAAAACTCATCTGAGTTGGCATTTTTGTCACGACCGATAAGAATGATACTAGGAAAATGATTTTCTTCTGTGATTGGGGCTGTATATTGATAATATTGTCCTATATCACCCCAAGACATTTCTTCTTTTAAATGGGCAGGGATTGGGATTGCCCCCATTGCTTTGGCAAATGTATCTATATCACCTTTGGCAACAGCATAAAAATATGAACCGCTATCGCCTTGGTATTTAATTTGCGATACAGTCGTATTCATTATTTCCAGCGGTTTGGCAAAGTGATACTCTAAATTAATCAGCCCATCATCTTCTAAGTTTTTTATGGTAATGTTTTGTTGGTTAAGTTGTTTAACCACTTTTGCATCACGACCATCAATTGGAGCAACCTTGCATAATAAAGCCGCTTTAAATTGTGCTTCAATTGTATTATTTGTTTCGGTCGCTAATGCATATTCTGAGAAACCCAAAATGAGCAGTGAACTGCATAAAAATTTGTATGACACCTTTATTTTTTTCCTTTTTAAGGCTTTGTTTAAATTATTTACTATTGTTACAAAAAATAACTGCATTAGATAGTATTTGTCAGAATTTAGTTAAATAAAATTATTTTAATATCAATGGGTAAATGGTCAATTTTATATTAAATCTTAATATAGCTATTAGTTAACAAAACTTATTTACCAACTGGTATAAATAATCTCAAATCGCTATTTTTTATAAAATAGATTAGTATGATTTTATTGATTTTTGTTGGCTAAATTATTATGAGTATATCTTCAAACAACTTAACCATTAAAGATATTGCAAAGCTTTGTTCGGTAAGTAAATCTACCGTGTCTCGAGTGATTAATCATGATCCTATGGTTAAAGAAGCTACGCGTAATAAAGTTTTGGCAATCATTGAACAGTATCACTTTACGCCGTCTAAATCGGCAAGAGCGATGCGTGGTTATGGGAATAAAGTGATTGGGATTATTGTAACTCGTCTTGATTCTCTTTCTGAAAATCAAGCTGTTCAAAGTATGTTGCCTATTTTTTATCGGCATGGTTATGATCCTATCATTATGGAAAGCCAATTTAGTACAGCCAAAGTCAAAGAATATTTATCCATGCTTAAAGGTAAACAAGCTGATGGCGTAGTTATCTTTGCATTTACTGGACTAGAGCAGTCATTATTATCCACCTGGCAAAATAGTAGTGTAGTAATCGCAAGAAAATTCCAAGATCATACTTGTATTTGTTATGATGATATTGGTGCAGTTAGATTATTGCTTGCTCATTTATATCAATCGCAACAACATCAAAATATTGGTTATGTCGGTATTGAGCAACAAGACCAAACTACTGGCGCATTGCGTTATCAAGCTTATTTGGATTTTTGCCAGCAATATCAACTTAGCCCCAATGCGGTTTTAGGTCAATTAAGTTATCGTTCAGGTTATGATCTTGCCCAATTGGTGTTAACTAAAAATCCATCGGCTATCGTTTGTGCAACTGATGGTATTGCATTAGGATTAAATAAGTATTTACACGAAAAACAGCTTGAACATATTACCGTAGCTAGCATTGGTAATAGTGAGCTACTGAGTTTTCTTTTTCCTAAGACTTGTGCAGTTGAACTCGGTTTTGATCAAGCAGGTAGTTGTGCGGCTCAAGAGTTACTTAATATGTTACAAAATCAGTTTGAACTGAAAAGTATCACCATTCCTTGCCATTTAATAAGCTAACCAGTAGTTATTTTTATTTAATTTGTGCTTATTTTGCTCTAATTTGTGATATTAATCACAAAAAAGGGAACGTTCCCATTTATTAATTTATCAATTCAATCTATGCTTAATCTATATTCAAAATAGCCAGATTATTAGTGAAATAAAAAGGCTAATTCTAATTTAAAGGAGACCTTTTATGGCTAAAAATTTCCAATTAACTAGCCAATCGATAATGCAATTGATCGAGTTGATTGGTGGGAAAGAAAATATTGCCAGTGTCACTCACTGTTTAACAAGATTGAGGTTTGCCTTAGTTGATCCTAAGCTAGCTGATGTCCAAGCTATAGAAGAACTGCCTTTTGTGAAAGGTTGTTTTAATAATGCTGGACAGTTTCAAGTTATCATTGGTACCAATGTTGATAGTTATTACAAAGCATTGATCCAGCAATTAAATTTAGATGAAGCAAGCAAAGAGCAAACTAAAGTTGCAGCAAAAAAGAATATGTCTTTTTTTGAAAGGTTTATTTCTAACTTAGCAGAAATTTTTGTGCCATTATTACCAGCTTTAATCGCTGGTGGTTTATTACTTGGATTACGTAATATTATTGGTGAAATGCCAACTATTGATGATAAGCCGCTGATACAAACCTATCATTGGCTAGCGCCAATTTACAGTATACTTTGGTTACCTTGCGAGGCGATTTTCCACTTTTTACCAGTTGCCATTTGTTGGTCTACCGTGAAAAAGATGGGAGGATCGCCAATTTTAGGTATTGTTTTAGGCATCACTTTGGTTTCACCACAATTGATGAGCGCTTATGACCTTGGCAGTAAAATACCTGATGTTTGGGATTTTGGTTGGTTTAGTATCGAAAAAGTCGGCTATCAAGCACAGGTGATTCCGTCTATTTTTGCAGGTTTAGCGTTGGGTTGGTTCGAAACACGATTACGCAAAATTGTACCTGATTACTTGAATCTAGTGATTGTGCCGATTGTTGCTCTTCTTGTTTCTGTGCTTTTAGCACATTTCCTTTTAGGTCCAATTGGAAGAATGTTAGGTAATGGTATTGCTTTTATTGTTAAATATTTAATGACTGGTGATTATGCCTTTATTGGCGCTGCTGTTTTTGGTTTCTTTTATTCACCATTGGTTATTACTGGTATTCACCATACAACCCTTGCAATTGACTTACAAATGACTGAAAGTATGGGCGGTACGCCGATTTGGCCAATTATTGCTTTATCTAATATTGCTCAAGCTTCGGCTGTTGTGGGTATTATTTTAGTTAGTAAAAAACATAATGAGCGTGAAGTGTCGGTTCCTGCTGCCATATCAGGTTATCTTGGGGTAACCGAGCCTGCTATGTATGGTATTAATTTGCGCTATAAATTCCCGATGCTGTGCGCCATGGTTGGTTCAGCTTTAGCTGGGTTAATTTGTGGTTTATTCGGTGTGTTATCTAATGGTATTGGGGTTGGCGGTTTGCCGGGTATTTTATCGATAAAGCCGATATATTGGTCGATTTATGCTTTGGCGATGATTGTGGCAATTGTGGTTCCGATTGTTTTAACTTCGATCGTTTATAAAATTAAACTTAAAAAAGGTACGTTAGATATTCGTTAAACACGAGCTAATAACCATTAACCGTTCTTGTTATTGAGCGGTTAATTTATGAAAAATAAATAATAAAGAGCAAGCAATGAATAAAATCGATATCCCTTGGTGGCAAAATGGTACTATTTACCAGATCTATCCAAAAAGTTTCCAAGCTAGTGGCGCTGGTTCGACGGGTGATTTATTAGGTATTATTAGCCGATTAGACTATCTTGAAAATTTAGGGGTTAGTGCTATTTGGTTAACGCCGATTTATCCATCCCCACAAATTGATAACGGTTATGATGTGTCGGATTATTATGATATAGATCCGAGCTATGGCTCAATGGCTGATTTCGAACTACTGGTTAAACAAGCGCACGAGCGTGGTATTCGCATTATGATGGATATGGTGTTTAATCATACTTCAACACAGCACCCATGGTTTAAATCAGCCTTAGATAAGTCAAGTCCTTATCGCTCATTTTATATTTGGAAAGACGCTAAAGCCGATGGCTCAGAGCCTAACAATTGGCGGTCAAAATTTGGCGGTAAAGCATGGCAATGGCATGAACAATCAAAACAGTACTATTTGCACTTATTTGCTAAACAGCAAGCCGATCTTAATTGGGAAAACCCAACTGTTCGTCAAGAAATCAAAAAAGTATGTCAATTTTGGGCTGATAAAGGCGTTGATGCATTAAGGCTTGATGTGATTAATTTAGTTTCAAAACAGCAAGATTTTCTGGATGATGAAAATGGTGATGGTCGTCGATTTTATACCGATGGTCCAAAAATTCATGAATTTTTACAAGAGATCAGTCGTGATGTGTTTCAACCCAACCAACTTAAAACGGTTGGCGAAATGTCATCCACCACATTAGAAAACTGCCAAAAATATGCTAGCTTAGATGGTAAAGAATTGACCATGACGTTTAACTTTCATCATCTAAAAATCGATTATCCAAACGGTAATAAATGGACGCTGGCTAAACCTGATTTACTTGAACTCAAAAAAATCCTTGGCTATTGGCAAACAGGCATGCAAGATAAGGCTTGGAATGCAATTTTTTGGTGTAATCATGATCAACCTCGTATCGTCTCACGCCTTGGTGATGAAAACCAATATCACAAACAATCTGCCAAAATGTTAGCCATGCTACTGTATGGTTTACAAGGCACACCTTATCTTTATCAAGGTGAAGAAATCGGTATGACCAATCCTCATTTTACTGATATTTCACAATATAAAGATGTTGAGAGTCTTAACATTTATCAAGAAAAAATAGCAGATGGTATGTCTAAAGCAGAAATTTTAGCAATCCTTGCTAGCAAATCCAGAGACAACAGCCGAACGCCAATGCAATGGGATAATTCAGCCAATGCTGGCTTTACTAAAGGTAAGCCTTGGATTGAGGTGGCAAACAATTATCCACAAATTAATGTCAAAGCGGCACTTGATGATCCTGATTCGATATTTTATTGCTATCAAACCTTAATTAAATTACGCAAAACATACCCGATTTTTATTTTTGGTGATTATCAAGATTTAACGCCAGATATTGCTGATTATTGGTGCTATATCAGACGGTGGCATAATCAAAAATTACTGATGATAGCAAATCTGACCGATAAAACACTGACATGGTCATTACCTAATTCGTTACAACTCTTGAATTGGCAACGATTATTTAGCAATTATCAAGATAACCATCGGCTAGGCTCTGAAATAAGATTAAAACCTTATGAGACCATATATTGGTTGCAACAGGCGGATTAAGCAAGCGATATGGGCAATCTATAAAAAGGTTGTCCATTTTAATGTACGATAATTGTCCCATTTTAAAGCCAACCAGTTGATCGATTTAATTAAAATATCTTTTAAAAAATAGCCTAAAAGTTATAATATTTTGCTTAAAAAATGGGTAAATAAAAAATTAAAGAGGAATGAGGATGGAAGACAAAACGATTTTATTAATGAATCAGTATTTAGATAGAGATTATAGTGTTTTTCCAATGGCTGAAGATAAAATAGTATTGCAAGATATTCGCAATATTGAAAATAGTTTGGCAATTAAATTTCCTGATGAATATGTTGCTCATTTACTTGGTGAAGATTGTGATGCTATTCCCCATAGAGGCATTTATATTGAAGTAAAAGAGGAGATTTGGCGTCGTCCTCAAGCAATGGCCGTGGGACCTTTTTGGACATTTTTATATGGTTTTCATACTTATACAGCCTCTAAATTAAGTGCTGATTGGATGAGGCTTGATTTTATTGGCCATCAATTTATGCAGGAAACAGGGCTTAAAGCAATCCCAATCTTGAAAATTATTAATGATGCTGATATGTATTGTGTTAATGAATTTAGTGATATTGTAAAATTTAATCACGAAATGAATGTTTTGGAACCAACAAATATGGATTTTTGGCAGGTTTTGGAATTTGAATTAAAAGAGCTAAAAGAAAGAAAAGAAACCAAAAAATCTAAATTAAAATAATTTCATACTTAAATTAGAGTATCACAAGGAAGTGAAATAAATTAACATAATGACATGTATTGTAAATAACTCATTGAATTATTTTTATAATTCAATCATGAACTGTTATTGTTTTGCGATATCATTAGTGGTTATATAATAATTCACGCATTTTTACTAACTGTGCAATCGCTTTAGTAAAATTAGGTGTTTCTGGCAACATTGAAGTGATTGATGCGGTTTCAATTTTGCTTAACAATGTTTCTGCGATATTCATAATCTCATCATAGCTTAATTGACCATTTTTAATGGCAAGCAGTTCATCACGATTAGCGCATTTATTGGTAATGGTGCCTTTAGTCATTATTTCATGCGCCACTTGCAATAAACGAATAGTATGCATCATATTTTTAGCATCAAAATCATTACCACTTTTAATATTACTTTGATAACGCTGCTCATTTCGCTTTTCAACCCATTGCCAGTAAGCCTTATAATCACGACAATGCGATGAAAAACCATCACGATTAAAACTTAAGTAAGCATTTACTGTGGTGCCTACTTTCACCGACGACAAGCAAAGTTCGGTCGAATCATCATTTTGAATAATGCCATGATAGCCACAATCCCCCGAGGCATCATAAAAAAGAGCATATAAATCTCGACTATGTGGAATATTCACCAAACCACATAAATGTTGCTCAAAACGCTTTTCACTTAACCAATTAGTGAGGGGATAAGCATGCTGCCCTTGAATAATATAACAAAAATCAAGAACCGTTTTACGTTTCACCTCAATGGGATTATTGATTTTTTTATTCAATCCTTTAGCTTTTTTAATTTGTGACATAGCATAGTGAGCAAAGGTTTGTTTAGTTTGTTGGGATAGAAATAGATCAAGGGTTAACTGCTGCGTAATTGGATGCTGATATAAAATACAGTCGGGTGCAGAAGCCAATACTTCTAAAATATTCGGATTACTTTTTAGCAATAACTCAACAAAGCGACCTAATTCATAATAAACAATATCATTAGTTTCATTATTAATTTGTGGAATATAATCCAATCCATAAAACTTATTTTTAGGTAGATAAAAAACTCCTTTAATATCGGTATCTGATGTTTCAGTAGCCAAACCAAATGCACGGCTACCGCTGATCACTTCAAATAAGATTAAGTTTTGTGCTTTTAAATCGTCGATTGTCATTTAGTTTTCCTTGTCTTATTTTAAGCTCATTAATGTTTGTATAAAAAAATAATCTAACTTATCAGCCTTAAAATGTTGTTCGTCTATAGCCTGTAAACTTTCTTTAATCTCAATCATGGATTGTTCAATAAACAATAAGATTTTTGGATCGATAGTGATAGGTGTTGATTCAGTCATGGTTGCTTTTAAGGCAATAATATCATTGATTTGTTGGCTTAAATCATCAGGTAATAGTGTCAATAATGGCGTAATGGCCATGGGGGCGATTTGCTGTTTTTCTAAACACCATTTGGCACTTAATAAAGGTCTTAATACATAAAACAGTTTTTTGATACCGATCTGCTGCCCTTCACTGCTTTGTAAGGCGCTTTTAGCAATCCCTAAATAGTGATGAATATTGCCACGAGCATTAAAAAAATCAGCACAAAGTTGCCATAATTGGTTAGCAATTGGTGCATTTTGTTGATAAATAATGGGTGATTGCAACCATTCAAACGGGGTAGTATTTGATTTGCGGATCAATTGTAAAGTTTTTTTTAAATCCCAACCATGCAAATCCAGCTCATCATCAATAGGAAAAGTTAAATGTGAAGCAGGGTTATCAATGGCTAAGTATTTCTCAAAACGATGCACATAAATAAAACGCACATCATAATCACTATTCGGCGATGGAAACCCCCACGCCCGACTGCCTGATTCGCAAGCGTAAAGTATATGGATATTATGTTGTTGTGCTAATTCTGCTAACTTTTGTTTTATGCGGTTTTGCATTGCAACTATTCCTTTAGGTTATTTATTTTACTTTATATCTGAATTTTTAACGCATTTAAAGTCTTTTGCATATTACCATTAACAAATCATTGAGCATGATGATTTATGATTGAAACGGTATAGAATCCTGAATATTTTTTACAAATAATATAACAAAGTCTAACTTTAACCCATTTTCAAAATTAAATTCTTTGACATGTACCATTTCCCTTTTTAGATAATTTAATAAAATGGCATCGTGTATTAAATATGAGCAGAATATCTGAATATAGGATTTAACGGGTAATTTTAGATATTTAATTAAAATTCAAAAATATAATTAAATTTACCCTTTCTAATCTTCAAGATGCGAATGTCTAAGAATCAGGCTAGATGCAATACGGTTGTATATTTTTCAGTATATTATCATACTGTAATTATTTTCGGTTTAGCAAAAATTCTTTTTGATTATTAATTATGCGGTTAAAATTACTTTTAAATCCAAACATTATTTGAAATAAAGAATGATTAAAAAATATCACTTTGCCTGATGAAAAGTCATTTTGTTTTTTATATAAAGAAATCACATTAGGCGTTTCAGGAGGAAAACTATTATAAACTTCATAATGAATAAAACTGTGTTTGATTGAGTTAAAAAGGTTATTAATCATTTTTAAAAAACCACTACTATCTTGCTGATAATTAATATCATCACCTAGAATAATTTTTTTACAAAGAGGATAATTTGTAACTTTTTTAGGGGAAAATAAATCACCTATACAATCTACTTTTATTTGGCTATCTTTTATAAAAATACTCTTATAGCAAGTAATGTATGTCAATTGAACCAGTTCATCAAATAAACTTCTTATTGAAAGAATTAAACTTTCTGTTTTTAACCTATACATAATGGCTGGATTACGATTTTGCGGAAAAATCATTCCAATATTCTGAATGTTTTTAACATATTTTTCATGAAAATCTATAACTTCAATAAATTCATTTTGAATATGTAAATATCTATAGGTAAGTATTAATGATTGTAATTGAGGATTTGTAAAATTTTCTATCTTTTCATATTGTGGCATTTTATGAAAATCGAAAGTATCTATTGTGAAATATGGTGGTAGATTTTCTTGATAAATATAGTTTTCTTCCGACATATTGCTAGCTCTATTTTTTTTAAAGACGTCTTTTTTTGCTGTCCATTGCTCGTTTTCAAAAACATATATAAAACCTGAAGGAAGTTCTCCATCGGGTACAGGGATATCTGTCGAATTAGCGGGAAGCCCTATACCTGCTGGCTGATAACAATTTTCTTCATGATGGGTAAAATATTTATCTTTTTCATCATAATGATAAATAGTTACATACCTTTCATGATCGTAAAATTTACACATAAATATCTCCTTTAGTTAATATACCATTCTTTTTATGGGTTATATAAATTATGGTTTTTGTCAACCTATTTGGCTCTGTTTTAGCTATTATGTAAAGCTAATAGTATTTTCTATCTTTATTTAATGTCTTCATCTGATTCAATTGTACTAGTAGTTGTATAGCTGGCTTTATCATATTTTAAACGGTTTAATATCGAGGATTGCTCCTCGATATTTGCAAGTAAATAGAATATTTAACTATTGTGCGAAGCAAGTAGCGTTACTAACCTTTTTTTAATTTCATCATTAGGTTCATTTGCAATAAGTTCTTGCAGGGCAAGCGTTATTTTATCTGTCCAACATTGTCGATCCCAAGCTTCAATGGCATTTAATGCCATGTTTCGGTTGCGTATTACTGGGCTGTTTAGACCAATTAATATAAGATCTTCACCCATACCCGGAAATCGATTGAGCTCTTGTAAAATAGCATCCAATGCACGGTGTGCTTTATATTTGATGCCAAATGCAGATTCTAGCGCTGGCCCAGTTGCGATTTTTGTAAAGTCATATTGTTGCCTAGCTAACTGTATAACTTGTTGTACTCTTTGTATATCATCGGCTTGCATTAAATAATACCACTGTTCACCCTGATGATTTTTTTGATATGCAAAACGCGCATCCCATGCATCAAATCCAAATTGCGTGTAAAGATCAGCAGCTAGGTAAAATTTACTGCTATCATCAGTCATTAAATCATGTTCAATTAATGCTAACCATTTATCTTGATGGATAAACTTATTTGCTTTTTCAATAATTGCATTTTTTATTTTTTCATTCCAATTAGGATAGCTTTCATTAAGCTGGTTGCTAACAAAATCATGTATAGTCAGTACTGTCCGTAAAGGGGGGAGTTCAGCTAATGAGGGTAGTTTTAGTAAATGTTTTAAATAATTTAAACAAACAATAGCACCTTCTTCATAACAATGCATATCTTCGGCTGGTCCGCCCATGATGAGTGCCTCTAAAATTTCACCCGCAGATTCTAATAAAGGTAAATCAACATAATCTTGTTCTAAAACCTGATTTAATTCACCTGTGGTTGCGCAAGTATAAGCAAGATATTCGTTCATAACGCTATTTTGATAACCCGCTCTTAATAACCAATCTTTAGTTGTTGATGATAATTGATATCCGACTAATCGTTCAACAATATGGATCCTACCCCAACCATCCACTTTTTTAGCTAAAGTAACTAAGGCATTTTCGACTTGTTCGGGTGATGATAAGGTGTTTTGTAATGCAACTGCTGAATATAAGGTAAACTCTTCATGCATGCCTAATAATAAAAATAAGTCTGTTTGTTCGGTAGTAAAACATCCTAATACAGCAATACTAAACTTAATGATTTCACGATCAGGGCTATTTGTTGCTAACCAATAGGTAAATTCATATAACTTATCAAAATCAATGTCAATTTTTGGTATTGCATCACTTAAATCATCAATAAAACTTAAAGTACCTTCCGTATTTATTAAGGTGTAAAGTTTTTCGATATCGTGTTTATTGGGTTGTGTTGATATTGTGATTAGTAACGTTAAAATTTCTTCAACACATGTGTGTTCAGATGATACGCCATGATGATTGCTAACCCCATCCATCGTCCCTGCTGCCCATTTTAATTTTGTATCATCAGATGATTCATCAGGAAGTGTTTGGGCTATTTCAGGCAGTTTTTCCGCATGTTGATAAGGCAGTAAAAATTGATAAATACTGATTTTATTGTTATCCCATACCATTGGAAATGGTTGAGTCGTCGCCATATTTGAGGGTTCTGTCGTTGAATTTTGAGTAGTTTCTTTCATCGTTAATCCTTTAAATATTTTATTGTTAGAATGATTAATTAGTTATTTAAATCAAATTGAATAATCATGATAGTAATGCATTATTTTAGATTTATCATTGATATAATTAAGGTTTTTAATATTTTTATTTCCACCAATATTGAGGATTGCTCCTCAATATTTTTTACCCTTTCACACACACAACTTGCCGTAATTGATGGACAATTTCGACCAGTTCATTTTGGGCTGTCATTACTGCATCAATATCTTTGTATGCCATTGGGATTTCATCAATCACGTTGGCATCTTTACGGCATTCAACATGCGCTGTTGCTTTAATTTGGTCTTCAATGGTAAATTTCTTTTTGGCTTCTGTTCGGCTCATAACTCGCCCTGCACCATGCGAGCATGAACAGAAACTTTCTTCATTACCAAGTCCTCGCACAATATAGCTTTTTGCACCCATTGAGCCTGGAATAATCCCTAGCTCACCTTTTCGAGCAGACACCGCACCTTTACGCGTAATGAAAATTTCTTCACCAAAATGTTGCTCTTTTTGTACATAGTTATGGTGACAATTTACTGCCGACATGTGGGTGGTAAATGGTTTAGTAATGACTTTACGCATTGCTAAAATAACATTATTCATCATTGCTTCACGGTTGAGTCTTGCAAATTCTTGCGCCCAATGCACAGCATCAACATAATCTTGAAAGTGTTCAGTGCCTTCTTGTAAATAAGCTAAATCTTTATCAGGTAGATTTTTGATATGGGCTTCCATATCTTTTTTAGCCATTTCTATAAAAAAGCTACCAATAGCATTACCTACACCACGTGATCCACTATGCAGCATTATCCAAACTCGATCGGCTTCGTCCAAACAAATTTCGATAAAATGGTTGCCAGTGCCGAGTGTTCCTAAATGTCGGTAGTTATTAGTATTTAAAAAACGTGGGTATTTTTCAGTTAATTTTTCAAAACCGGGTAATAGCTGTTGCCAATAACTATCGATTAGTGATGGTGGATTTTGCCAGCTACCAATATCTTGTCGACGGTTATGAGGCGATCGACCATGTGGTACCGCTTTTTCAATTTCATGCCGTAACGGTAATAAATTATCGGGCAAATCACTCGCTATTAAAGACGTTTGCACAGCAATCATGCCACAGCCAATATCCACTCCTACAGTTGCAGGTATAATTGCGCCTATGGTTGGGATCACACTACCGATAGTCGATCCTTTACCTACGTGTACATCAGGCATTACGGCGATATGTTTAAAAATAAACGGTAATTGTGACGTTTTGGTTAATTGTGTTTTGGCTTCTTCTTCAACAGGCACGCCTTTTGTCCACATTTTTATTGGTTTTGCGTTATCTGTTTGTAATAAGTTATATTGACTCATTTTTAATTCCATCTAAATTTTATGTAACGTTAAGTTACTAAGTTTACAAGTTCAGTTTTATTTTGGGATGTTATCCCTTTTCTCTTGGGCGATAAAACCTTTTTTGTTATTCATTATTATAATTTGCTAAAAGTGTGCCAAAAATTAAAAAAAGATAAAAATAATTAATATCAATTTGATTTAAAACGAAAAAATAAATTTAAAACAGATCAATCTAAAAATTAGATAGATTTAAATAAGTTTGTTTTTTATAATTTTATCTATTAATTTATAAATTTTTATAAAAATGAAAAAGAATGTAGTGTTTGGTTTTTTAGGAAATGTATTGGATCAACGTGGTAAAGGTAAACGACGATGGTTGCAATGGCGACCGACTATCGATTTATGTCATCAATCTGATCTACCATTAACTCGATTTGAATTACTCTATTATCAAAACGATTATCATCTGCTTTGCGAAGTTGTTAAAGATATTAAAATTTTATCACCACAAACCGAAGTAAGGCCAATCGCAGTAAATATAGATGATCCATGGGATTTTGAACAAGTTTATACCTGCCTTTTTGATATTTCGAAAAACTACTCATTTAATTCAGAACAAGAAGAGTATTATTTGCATATCACAACAGGTACGCATGTCGCACAGATTTGTTGGTTTTTACTAGCAGAATCGCGCTATTATCCAGCTAAATTATTACAAATGTCTCCACCATCCAAAAAGGAGATAATAGAAAAAAATTATAACTTAGAGGAAGCAGATCTTATTGCGCAAGTACCTTACGGTAATATGAATATCATCGATTTGAATTTGCATCGTTATGATAAAATCTTAACCCGTTTTCAACAATATGCCATTCAAGCAACAGATCTGTTAAAGTCAGGTATCGCTACTCGTAACCAACAATTTAATCAATTAATTGCTGAAATAGAACAGGTTGCTAGCCGATCGCATGCCCCTATTTTATTGTGTGGGCCAACTGGTGCAGGTAAATCATTTTTAGCTAAACAAATTTATTTGCTAAAACACACTAATCATCAAATTAACGGTCAATTTGTCGAAATTAACTGCGCCACCTTACGAGGTGATAGTGCAATGTCAACCTTATTTGGCCATGTGAAAGGAGCATTTACGGGTGCAAATCTCGCTCGTACCGGTTTACTTAAAAATGCTGATGGGGGATTATTATTTTTAGATGAAATTGGTGAACTTGGGCTTGATGAACAAGCAATGTTATTAAAAGCGATCGAAGAGAAACAATTTTATCCATTTGGTAGTGATAAACCGATTCAGAGTGATTTTCAATTAATTGCTGGGACTAATAAAGATCTTAAATTGGCGATTGAGAATGGTGAATTTCGTGAAGATCTGTTTGCCAGAATCAATTTGTGGAGTTATCAACTGCCGAGTTTAGCCGAACGAAAAGAAGATATCGAACCGAATATTGATTATGAATTGGCGCGTTATGCTAAAGAATACGGCATTATGCCACGTTTCAATCAACAATCAAGACGTGCTTATTTAGCTTTTGCTACCTCTCAGGAAGCCTTATGGCAGGGTAACTTTCGTGAATTAAATAGCTCGATTATTCGAATGGCAACGTTAGCACCACAAGCTAATATTACGTTGGAACAAGTAGAAAAAGAGATTCTACGCTTAAAACAAAACTGGGGGAAACACAAATCAGATGACTCTTTAATTCCATTAGAAATAGATGAATTTGATCGCTTCCAATTGGAAAAGGTGATTGAAATCTGCCAAAAAAGTAGCTGTTTATCTGAAGCTGGCAGAAAATTGTTCGCTGTGTCTCGCATAAAAAAACAACGTAGCAATGATGCTGATCGATTAAAAAAATATTTGGCAAAGTTTGGTTTAAGTTGGGATATGGTTAATAAAGCTTAATCAATGTATTGGTAAAATCTATTCCATAAATGAAAAGATTTTTACTGACAACTGTATTTATACATTTAAACTAATTAAACGAGATTGTTCATCAAATTTAGCAACTACTCTTTGCTCACCTTTTATTGCAACAAGCTATGTTTGAGCTGTCAAATCGCTTTGTTTGACTTGATAATCTTTAGCAATTAGATAGTACTTAAGTGCCTGGTAATGATCCACATCAAAGTTTGAAATAAATTGAGAAAATATTTCAAAAATTTGGGTTTGATTATTTTTCTGCTCATGGTTATCACTTTCAGATGAAGAACTCCCAAACAGATTTGTTATAAATTTTGGAAAAATTTTAGAGATTTTATTCTGGTTATTATTTTTTGAGTTAATATGATCTTTTTTTATGGTTACCAATGCTATTCCTTGCCCAAAATCAGCCAGATAATATCCATCGGTATTAAACATTCCTGTAGCAATTACCCCTATTTTGTATAAATCTTCTTGTGTAGTGTCAAATTGAGCAGAAGTGAATAAATTAATATCATTTTCTTCACCATAGCTTTTTAAACTCAACGCTTGTTCAATAACCGATGTGGGTAACTGCGATGCTTCGTTATTCCAAGACCAAAGCCATGTTTCAGAAGATAAAGAAAAAGTACCTAATAATTGAATAGAAAAGGTTATATTATCACCAAAATAGATAACACCTTGATTGATATCTATTTGCCAATTGCTATCGCCAATTATTTCATAAAAATTGAGCTGTTTTTCAAATCCATAACAACCAAAGTTCTCTAACAATTCTTTTTCTGATTTGCATGGTGTTAGCATAACTTTTTGTATCCCCATACCCATAATAATTCTTTATTTTCTCTTTTAAATTTTATGTTTTGATTTAATACTGATATGTAATCCATAATATTAATATATGGTTTATCAAATCTCAATATCTTTACAGATAAAGATTTTTTGTATAGAATGTGCCCGCTTTCCTGAATAGTGCTGCTGCAGGAAAACAGTAATTATCTTCTCAATATGAGGAGACACTATTTTATTGTTTTCTAGGTGGCTATTATGTCTACATTTACCCGTTTACAAAAACGTTTGTCCCGCCTTGGGATTGAAAGTCATTTTAATAATGATATTTATACTTTTAATAAAGAAAATACTACTGCTCAGGTATTATTGCCTAATCCTTTACCATTAGAGGAAAAAGCCGTAGAACAACTATTAAATTTTGCTTCAGTTAAAATACCTAATAGTTTAGGTAAAGTTTGTACTGCGCGTGCAACACCCGATTTTCATCCGGGTACTATTGCACCAGTAGGTAGTATTGTTGCTACCACGCAGAATTTTATTATTCCAGCTGCAATTGGCACTGATATTAATTGTGGTATGCGGCTTTTTACAACGGGCTTAAGTTATGAGCAAGTGTGTAAACAAAAGTCTTCAATTATTGCGCAATTAAAACGCGTATTATTGCAAGATGAACGTGATGTTCCTGTTACGCCGCGATCTTTTCAAGCATTATTTGATCAAGATATTTCGGCATGGTTATCTGAATTACCTCAGCATGGGCTATGGAATTCGGTTAATTATGAACGGTTACGGGCAGAGCTTGATAAAATATCTGGTAATCATTTAATTGTAGCAGATAGTAAATATGCACCTGAAGCCTTTTTTGAAAAGCGAGATATTATCCGTCCCGCTAGCTTAGGTACTGTCGGTTCTGGTAACCATTTTGTTGAGTTACAAATTGTTGATGAGATAATGGATCGTCATTTAGCTTATCAATTAGGTCTTCAAAAAAATAGTATTGTGGTTATGATCCATACTGGATCACGTGATGTTGGATTTTATATTGGTCAACGTTGGCAAGATAGAGCAAAAGCCCTATGGCCAGCTAATGAAAAACAGCCTAAATCAGGATTGTTTGGCTTGACTGATAATGACGCTAAAGCTTATTTACAAGCAATGGGCGTTGCTGCTCGATATGCTTGGATAAATCGTATTGTCATCACCGAGTTAATACGTAAATCGTTATCAACGATCTTTCATCAAGATGATAGTCAATTAGTGGTTGATATTTCTCATAATATTATTTTACCAGAGCAAGGCATGAATATTCATCGTAAAGGTGCTACGCCTGCATATACAGGTCAAATAACATTAATTCCTGGGTCGATGGGTGATCACTCTTATGTAGCAGTTGGTAAAGGTAATGAAGAGTGGTTATGGTCTTGTTCACATGGTGCAGGAAGAGCAGAAAGAAGGCAAAACATGCGTAATAAAAAGGTAGAGTTTGAAAAGACTACCTTACCATGGCAATGCATTACTCTCAAAGAAGAGCGGCTACGCGAAGAAGCGCCTATAGCATACAAACCAATTACACCAGTAATTGAGGCGCAACAAAAAGCCGATTTGATTCAAACCATAGTTAAACTTAAACCTTGGATTACGTTTAAAGTATAATTAGGAAAATATTTTGTGCTAGAATTTATTATTTAATCAAAATATTAATATAAAATTTTAGCACAAAATACTTATTGTTTAGAAGAATAACATAGAAATGATATTCTTTTATAACATCAATTCCATCCCCCGATACCGCAAATCTGGCTTTTTAATCCACGCTTGAGCATCAATAATTGCCAATTCTCGAGCCTCTTTTTGTTTGGTGATCTCTAGCACGTGATTAGCGGCATTGGCGGCTAATTCAAACGCCATTAATTGGGATTGTCCATTAATTAGATGCGCTGTAAACAAGCTACAAATTAAATCACCTACACCTAATGGACGATGTGGAAAGTCATATAGTGGGCGGGCAAGATGATAGTTTTGGGTTGGCGTTGCTAACACCATTTCAAATAGGTCGGTTGTTTTGCCAGCGTGCACCAAATTTTTTACTAATATAGCTTTAATAGACTGTTTTTGTAATGTTTTTATCGCATTTAGTACATCGTTAAATGTTTTAATTTCGATATCAGAAAGTATTTGTAATTCTAATAAATTTGGTGTGATATAGTCGGCTTGTTTAACCGCTTGTTTAGTGAAGAAATCAATAATACCTTGTGGCAGTGAACTACCTTTATTGATATCGCCACCCATAACAGGATCACAAACATAGATAGCATTAGGGTTATAGTATTTAATTTTGTTGACTGCTTCTAAGATTTCTTCGCCTTGTTCAGCAAGACCAATATAGCCCGAAATAATGGCGTCAATAGACTTTAAGATCCCAATTTTTTCTAGACTATTAACTATTCGTGTAATTTGTTTAGCACCAAGCACTATGCCATCATAATGAGGATAAACCGTATTACTGGATAATTGCACGGTATGGATCGGCATAACTTCAACGCCTTGTAGCTGCATGGCTAATGTCGATACCTTGTTACCGGCATAACCATAAACAACATTTGATTGAATTGATAATACTGTTTTCATATGTTTGCCTTATTATTCGTCATAGTAATGATAGCGGTTTAGGAGATAGATACAGATGATAGATATCAATGCTAAACAACAATAAAACAAGGCTAATGGTATCCAAAAAGCTTTGTAAGTATAAATAATATATGCCCCTATCATCGGAATTAGGCTACCAAAAATGGCAGCGCAACCTTGATAGCTGATAGATAACCCTGTGTAACGTATTCTGGTAGGAAAAACTCGACTTAAATAGCCCGCTATTACGCCATAAAAGCCACTGTAGCAAATTACGTTGAGCGAAATACCAATAATAAAGCTATTTTTTGTGCCTAGCTGAATGATTGGGAATAATAAAAATACCGATCCCATTGCTAAGATTGCCGAACAAATTAAAAATCGTGTTGCCGAGTATTTTTCTGAAAAATAGGCAATAAAAGGTTGCACAACAAAATGCACAATCGCAATCCAAAATAGAGCATCAACAATTATCTTGTCTTCAATACCTAGTGCAATAGTGGTATAGCCAATCATTAATGTATTAGAAAATATTCCACTAAATGACAATATATTAGCGCCAATGCTTAAAATTAATAGTGGTGTTGATTTTTTTAAAACTTCAATAATCGGTATTGAGTCTTGCTTTAAGTTTGCTTGCTTTTTGCATGATTCGATAAAGACAGGTGACTCGGTTAAGGTGACTCTAGCAATAATGCCAATAATTAATAAAATAGAACTGGCTAAAAATGGAATACGCCAGTAGCCACTATTAATAAGCTCAGCTATAGGTGAACGGATAATATAAGAAAAGACCAATAATGCTAAAATATTTCCTGCTGGGCTTCCCCACTGTGCAAAGGAAGAAAAGAAGTTTTTTAACCCTTTTGGGGCATGTTCATTGGTCATAAGCACTGCACCGCCCCATTCACCACCAACCGCAATCCCTTGTAATATGCGTAATGTAACTAATAATATTGGTGATAAAATGCCTGCTTGTTGATAAGAGGGTAATAAACCAACACAGGTGGTGGCACACCCCATTAAAACCAACGTAGTAATTAACGATTTTTTACGCCCCAAACGATCACCAATATGACCAAATAGTAACGCTCCTAAAGGACGTGATAAAAATCCCACGGCAAAGGTGGCAAAAGATCCTAAGATTTGCACAAATTGATTATCATCAGGAAAAAAAAGCTGACCAAATATTAATACTGATGCCAAGGCATAGATATAAAAATCATACCATTCAATGGTCGTACCAATAAAGGCGGCAAAAGCGACTTTTTTAGCTGATGAATTGGACATAAGTAATCTTAGGGCTATCGCGGTTGTAAGTTAATAATGAGTACGAAACTAGCACAAAACTATTAATATGACAATTTGTTATCTTCTAAGAAAAGAAAAATGCAATGGATAGATTTAGTATCTAATTTAGTGACAGAATTAACTGTCACCTTTATTATTTTCCTCTATACAGAAACACGCAATTTTATGTTCATTATAATTAATAAGCTGTGGTTGTTCTGTTGTACAACGTGAAAATGCTAAACGGCATCGAGCATTAAACGCACAACCCATAGGTGGATTTAGCGGACTTGGTAATTCACCTTCTAATTTAATTCTATCTCGTCTAAGATCAGGATTTAATCTTGGGGTTGCTGATAATAGTGCCTGAGTATATGGATGTTTAGGGTTACGATAGATTTCATCTTTTCGTCCTTGTTCAACGCAACGACCCAAATACATTACCATTACGTCATCAGCAATGTGTTCAACGACGGAAAGGTCATGAGAAATAAAAATATAAGATAAACCTAGGTCTTGCTGTAGATCCATCATCAAATTTAGCACTTGTGCTCGTACAGAAACGTCTAATGCTGAAACAGGTTCATCAGCAACTACTATTTCGGGATCAAGCATTAAACCTCTTGCGATAGCAATGCGTTGACGTTGTCCTCCTGAAAACATATGGGGATAACGGTTATAAAACTCTTCTTTTAATCCAACTTTTTGCATCATTGATAGTACTTTTGCTTTACGATCATTTGCTGTTAGATCAGTATTAATAATTAGAGGCTCTTCTAATATGGAACCGATTTTTTTGCGGGGGTTCAATGATGAGTATGGATTCTGGAAAACGATTTGAATCTTTTGGCGACGCAATTTTTGAGCTTGTTGATCATTATCCAACAAATTCTGATTTTTAAAATAAATTTCTCCAGATGTGGGTTTTTCAATCATTGTTAGTAATCTTGCTAATGAGGATTTACCACAACCTGATTCACCGACAACCGCAAGTGTTTTAGCTTTGTCTAATGTAAAAGATACACCGTCAACGGCTTTGACTTGCTTGGTTTCAGAAAAAAGTCCCGTTTTAACATGATAATATTTTGTCAAGTTTCGGGCATCAAGCAGTAATTCATTATTTTCCATGTTATTGTTCATATTGTGGTATCCCTTCGCTTGATAGTGGATAATGACATTTTACTTTTCTAGTTTCACCATAGCTAACTAGTGCTGGTTCTTGGGTATAACAATGTTCAGTAGCATAAGGACAACGAGGGTTGAGTAAACAGCCTGTTGGTCGATCATATTTTCCTGGTACAACGCCTGATAATGATGCTAATCGCTCTTTGTCTTGAGTGAACTCAGGCAGTGATCGTAATAGTGCCTGTGTGTAAGGGTGTAATGGTTTTTTAAAGATAATTTCAGCATCGCCTATTTCAACCACTTGTCCAGCATACATTACAATAATTTTTTGTGCAGCCTCAGAAACTAACGCTAAGTCATGAGTAATAAGTATTAATGCCATATTATTTTTGCGTTGCAAATCAAGTAATAACTCAATAATTTGCCCTTGAATTGTGACATCTAGTGCTGTTGTTGGTTCATCAGCAATTAAGAGTTTTGGATTGCATGCAATGGCTATTGCAATCATTACTCGTTGGCTCATTCCGCCAGATAACTGGTGTGGGTAAACCTTTAATCGATTTTCAGCATCAGGAATTCCGACTAATTTAAGCAATTCAATCGCTCTTGCTTTGAGCGCTTTTTTACTGCCACCTTGGTGGATTTTTAATGTTTCAATGATTTGGTAACCTATGGTAAAACATGGGTTTAAGCTAGTCATCGGATCTTGAAAGATCATTGCCACATCTGCACCTACAATTTTACGGCGCATTTTAGTTGAGATTTGTTGAAGATCTTTGCCATCAAAGTGTAATGCATTTGCATTGACCTTACCGGGAAAATCAATTAATCCCATTATGGCGAGTGAACTCACTGATTTTCCTGAACCTGATTCACCAACAATACCAACAACTTGCCCTTGTTCAACGTCATAACTAATGTGATCTACTGCTTTAAATCCACCAAATTGAACAGATAATTCTTTTACTTCTAATAGTGCCATGACTGTATCTCCATTACTGTTTCAATTTAGGATCAAGTGCGTCACGCAAACCGTCTCCCATTAAGTTGAAAGCTAACACTGTCATTAAAATTACTAAGCCAGGAAAGGTAACAACCCACCATGCAGATTGTGCAAATTGCAATACGTCAGCAAGCATTGTTCCCCATTCTGGTGTTGGTGGTTGTGCGCCCATGCCTAAAAAACCTAATGCAGCCATGTCTAAAATTGCGTTCGAAAATCCTAATGAAGCTTGTACAATTAATGGTGCTAAGCAGTTTGGTAGGATGTTGATAAACATTTGTCGTAAGGCTCCCGCCCCAGCAACTCGTGAGGCAATGACATAATCTTTATTAATTTCAGCAATCGTTGCTCCGCGTGTTAAGCGAACATAGTGTGGTAATGCAACAAAAGCTAATGCTATTGAAGCGTTAATAATTGATGGACCAAATATTGCAACTAATACAAGTGCAAGTAGTAAACTTGGTAATGCAAGCATGATATCCACTGCACGCATAATTATATTGTCTAAAAAACCACCTGCATAACCAGCAATTAATCCTAATGTAATCCCTAAAATCAATGAGATAATGACTACTAAGCAACCGACTAATAAGGATAAACGGGCACCATAAATGAGTCTGGATAGGATATCTCGTCCTACATCGTCAGTCCCTAAAATAAATTGCCAACTGCCATCTTTCATCCAAACGGGTGGTGCTAGTAATGCATCTCTAAATTGTTCAGAAGGGGAATGTGGTGCAACAAAATTAGCAAAGATAGCGAGTAATGCAACAATAATAATAAAGACCAGTCCAACGACTGCTCCTTTATTTTTTGAAAAATAGAACCAGAACTCACGCATAGGCGTTAATGGTTTAGGTACGACTAAACTGGTGTCTTGCGTATTGGTTGGTTCAGTAATAACCTGTTTATTCATCTGTAAAAACACTCTTATTTATGTCTAATACGTGGGTTAATAACCCCGTACAACATATCAACTAATAAATTCACTAAAATAATTATGACCGCAACAATTAAAACGCCACTTTGTACAACGGGGTAATCTCGACGCTGTAGCGCTTCAATTAACCAACGACCAATTCCTGGCCATGAAAAGACTGTTTCGGTCAATATGGCGCCGGCAAGCATTGTACCAACTTGTAAACCGATAACGGTAACAACAGGGATCATTGCATTACGCAATGCATGAACAAGGACGATTCGCATTCTACTAACGCCTTTAGCTCGTGCGGTTCGAATATAATCTTCACTCAATACTTCTAACATAGAAGAACGAGTCATGCGGACAATTACTGCTAATGGAATGGTTCCTAACACAATTGCAGGTAAAATTAAGTGAGTAACTGCATCGATAAAATCTTCCGTTTCACCCCATAATAAAGTATCTATTAACATAAATCCGGTTAAAGGATTACTTTCATCTAAGAAAAGCATATCACTAACACGACCAGATACAGGGGTTAAATTTAAGTGCACTGAGACTAACATGATTAGCATCATCCCCCACCAAAAAATTGGCATGGAGTAACCTGTTAAAGATAGTCCTATTGCTGTGTGATCAAATATTGAACCACGTTTCACTGCGGCAAGAACACCGATTGGGATTCCAAAACTAACAGCAAACAACATTGCACAAAATCCAAGTTCAAATGTTGCTTTAAATCGGGGTACAAATTCATCCCATACCGGAATTTGGCTTTTAAAAGAGGTTCCTAAATCGCCATGAAGCATGTTTATAATATATTGAAAATATTGTTGATACAGTGGTTTATCTAAACCCAGTTGAGTCATTAATTCAGCATGGCGTTCAGGGGTTAAACCTCGCTCTCCTGCAAGCACCATAATGGGATCACCCGGAATAAGGTGAACAAAAATAAAAGTAAGCAGTGTGATACAAATAAACGTTGGAATAAGTACACCTAACCGCTTTAGAATAAATTGAAACATGTAGTAGCTCTTAAATATTGCTTTTAAACTATCGTTTATAAAATAGATAAAATTTTTATTATTATTAAAAAATAGATTTATAGCTCTAAATTTAGCAAAACCCAACGTAGTGATTAACCACACATTGGTGGTTAATCGTTAGGAATACTATTTTTCAAGCGTAACTTGGTTAAAGTCATGTAATGACAGAGGCGCCATAATATAGCCTTTAACTTCTTTGCGTAATGGCATATAAACCATTGAATGCGCAATCATCAATGCAGGTGCTTGATTATGCATTTCAACTTGTGCTTGTTTATATAGCTCAACTCTTTTTTCGTGATTTGACTCAATACGCGCTTGTTGCAATAAATCATCAAATGGTTTGTAACACCAGCGTGAATAGTTTGAACCTGCTTTAACCGCATCACAGCTCATCAAGACAGAATAAAAGTTATCAGGGTCGCCATTATCTCCAGTCCAGCCCATTAATACAGCATCATGTTCACCATCACGAATACGAGATAGATATTCTCCCCATTCATAACTCACAATTTTAGCTGTTACGCCAATTTTAGCCCAATCCGCTTGAATCATTTCGGCCATACGGCGTGCATTTGGGTTATATGGGCGTTGTACTGGCATTGCCCATAAATTGATAGTAAACCCGTTCTCTAATCCCGCTGATTTTAATAATTCTTTTGCTTGCGCTGGATCATAAGGATAATCTTTCACTTCATCGTTATAACTCCACATTGATGGAGGAATAAAGTTTTTAGCTGGTTCAGCTGCACCTTGAAAAACAGCTTTTATAATCGCATCTTTGTTCACGGCCATATTTAATGCTTGACGAACTTGCAATTTATCAAGTGGCGGCTTATCCATATTGTAGGCTAAATAGCCAATGTTAACGCCAGCCATTTCTTTAACAACAATATTTTTGTCTGATTTCATTCGTTCAACATCGGCTACATTTGGGTATGGCATAGCATGACACTCGCCTTTTTGTAACTTAGCATAACGAATTGCGGCATCTGGTGTAATAGAAAACACTAAGCGATCAAGTTTGGCTTTTGGACCAAAATAATCGGGATTTGCTTTATAAAGAATTCTGGAGTCTTTTTGGTATTGTACAAAAGTAAATGGGCCCGTACCAACAGGAACTAAGTCTAATTTTTCTGGTGTGTTTTTCTTAAGCATAGCATCAGCATATTCAGCTGATAAAATTGATGCAAATGACATTGCTAAATCTGCTAAAAAAGGGGCTTCTGGATGGTTTAATTCAAATACAACAGTATGGTCATCAATCTTTTTAATTTCTTTGATTAAATCTGGGAATCCCATACTTTCAAAGTATTCATATTGTCCACCAGAAACTTTGTGATAAGGATGATTTTTATCTTTTTGTCGCATAAATGTAAAAATAACATCATCAGCATTTAGGTTTCGTGTTGGTTTGAATTCTTTATTGCTATGCCACTTAACATCATCGCGTAAATGAAAAGTATAGGTTAAACCATCTTGGCTGATATCCCAAGATTTGGCTAAAGAAGGTTCAATTTCGGTAGTACCTAATTTAAATTCTACCAAACGATTATAAACAGGAACTGCACTTGCATCCATTGATACACCACTTGTTGCTAATTGTGGATTAAATGTTTCAGGCGAAGCCTCTGAACAATAAACCAATGTTTCAGCAGCATGAAGTTGTGCACTCGCAAGCATTGTTATTAGTCCTGCACTCAATAAGAATTTACGTTTATATTTCCTTAGATTACTCATAAAACCACTCCAATTATTTAATTGTAAACCGATTTTGTAACATTTAAACACAGGTAAGAATGTCGTATTTTTAATATTTTTTAAATATAGATTTAGTAAAACGTTCTAATTTTTATATTAATTAACTTTTATTTGGTTTAAATTCATATTTTTTATTTTTTGCACATATACAGTGCAAAGCGTACTATAATTAAAATTGCGATATAGCATAAAAGTTACAATAAAATTCCATTTTAGATTAAAAATAACTTTTAACAACAATATAACGACAGTTAAGTACTATGTAACAGATAAAATAAGCAAAAATAGTGCCATTTTTAATTTACAAATTCATATTAAAAAAGAACAGGTATATTTTATTTTCGTAGTTCTTAATTTATATCTAGTTCTAGATTTATTATATAACTTATCACTTACTAATTGATTTTTATAGAATGTATTATAGTTAGTGTAAGTAAAATAATCATTAAATTAATGATGTAAAATTAACTTATTACTGGATTTAGCTTAATTTTAGTTGAACACTGTTGAGTAGTGAAACAAGGTGAAAGGCTTATTTGAAAAGGCTTTAGGCATAAAAAAACCTGTTAGAAGCAGGTCTTAGAATTTGGTGATTGGTGCCCGGACGCGGAATCGAAGATACTGCTTAAAGCATTGGGAGAACTAGGTTGAGCGATTTTAGGTGAGGGAATGTATCCAGGATTGTATCCTTAACCCTTAATTTATAATATACTTAATTTATATTATCTATAGAGTTATATTGAATATGGGGAATTTTAAATGACTGGATTTCAAATCGCGGCAAGAACTTTACTGCATTTAGGAGCAGAATTAATTACATCTGATGCAATTGCAATAAATGAATTAATCAAAAATGCCATAGACGCAAAATCTCCCAATGTTAATGTATATTTCATTATCCCCATAAATCAAAAAGCAATTGATAAAATTCATATTATACTACAAGAGATGCCTGAGTCAGATAAAGTAAATAAGGAAGATATCACCTCGATAATTGAAATTTTAAAAAATAATATCAATACTGAATGTTCAAAAGAAATATTACAAGCACTAGATAAAATTATTCAAAAAATTGGAAAATTAGAATCTCGTTCTGAAATTAAACAACTAATTGATTCTATAAACTATATCCTTATTGAGGATAGTGGAGATGGAATGTCAGAGAAACTTTTAAAAGATGTTTTTCTGACAATTGGCACTCCTAATAAATTAAATAGTGATAACTCCATATTAGGAAATAAAGGTATCGGACGATTAGCGATGATGAGGCTTGGGAAAAAAGCAACAGTAATAAGCTGGCAGTCTACCAACGCGATACATAAGATAATCTTTGATTGGGAAAAATTTGAAGATGTAAGAAAAACACTTTCTGAAATACCAATCGATTTAGCAAAAATTGAGAAACCAAGTAAAAATATATCTCAAACAGGAACAAGGATTAAAATTACTAAACTTACCAGAGAATGGACAAAAGATAATATAAAAAATGAAATCATTGATGGTTTTTTAAGAAGACTCCAAAACCCATTTGATACAACAGATAGATTTCCTATTAATATTTTATTTAATACAAAAAATATTTCTAATAGATTACCAGTCAAAAAGATGTCCCCAAAGCTTTGGCAGTTAGCACAAAAAACAGTTATTTGTGAATTTCAACCAGACATAAACTCATTATCTTTAGAAATAAAAAACAATAACAATCAAGATAGTATTACTCCTTATAAAACGAATTTAAATACATTAGCTCATCAATTTGATACTACACCTGAAGAGTTAGCAAAGATAGGCTCCTTTAATTTTAAATTAAAATGGTTTAACCGAAAAATACTGAAAAGTGAAGTTAAGGAACAAGGGTTAAGTAGTGAATCACGAGAAATAATTGATGAATTAAATTTATGGAGTGGTGGAGTTGCTATTTATAGAGATGGTTTTAGGATTGGTTATTCAGGTTCCCAATCAGATAAGGATTGGTTTGAGATAGATCGTAGTGCATTAAGAGGACAAGGCTTTACTGTAAATAGAATACAAATAGTTGCTTCATTAGAAATTTCTAAAAGTAAAAACTTATATCTTCAGGATCGTTCAAACAGAGAAGGTTTAGTCGAAAATACACAAGTTAATCTCATAAAAAGAATAATCTCAGAGATAGTTTTATTAGAATTTAAAAATATCATTAATAGTGATAAAGATCGTGAGGCACAAGAATATATACAGAATGTGATTGAATCAGGCAGCTCTAATACAATTGAAAAACTCGAAAAAATTCGTACTACAATTAATACATTAAAACAAGAAACTACAGATAAAAATAAAAAAGCAGTTTTTTCATCTATGCATGACGAGTTACATCAAGTTGCTAATAAAATTAAGGAGTTTGATCAAATTGCCAATTCAATTCTAGAACAACGAGAAAATATTATTGAACTAGCCGGTGCTGGAACAATGATGCATAGTGTTTTACATGAGCTAGTTAGAAGTACTACACAAACAAGAGAATTATTGAAAAAACTAGCTAAGAAAGAAGAAAAAGGAACCGCTGATCTTTTGGTAAAATTAGAAGACGAAATAAAAATTATCAATAATAGATTAAGACAATTTGATCCTTTATCTCAACTTGGAAGAAACAAAAAAGCTAATTTCAATACTATTGAAAAAATAAAAACCATCATTCAAGGAAATGAAAATAAACTAATCACAAATGATATTAAAACTTATATTACCGTGGATGGAGGAAAATGTGATGAATTTTATATAGAGATGGTGCCTGGTTTTTTTGCTATTGTAATGGAAAACCTTATATCTAACTCTATTTATTGGCTATCACAAACACAAATATTTCCAAGATTAGCTTCAGCCACAGAAAATGCGATCTATATAGATATTGATCGTAGTTCCTACTCAGTATCAATAACGGACACTGGGCCAGGGATTTCGCCCGGAGACAAAGAACGAATTTTTACCCCTGGTTTTACAACTAAAAAAAGTTGGAAAGAAGGGAAAGGATTTGGATTATTTATAGCTAGAGAACTTACTAAATATTATAAAGGTCATTTATATTTAGATTCGACTCCAGATGAAGACGGCCGTTTGAGAAATTTTATATTTGAACTACCTAAGAATAAATAGTCTCTTTATAAGAATAAAAGGAATATGAAATGATTGATACTAAAATTGATACTAAAGACGTAATGACTAAAAATGGAATCCGTTTTGTTTTAATTATTGATGATGATGCAAAAGAAAATTTTACAATAAAAAAATTAGAATTAGGGGGGTTTAAGGAAATCCTTGAACAATTAGAAGACGACACGAACCAAGATACTAAAAAAATTATTAATATTCTGAAATCTAAGGGGAAGGAAACAGAGTTACAAGATCTGGTTAATTTTATATTTACTTCTCATAATTCAGTTATTCCTGAGTTTTACCAAAAAAAGTTACTAAATCCTGCAAAAGAAAGGTTTACAGAAATGTTCCAAAAAATCAAAATTATTAAGGATTGTCTTATATCACTTGGTATTCAGGAATCAGAAATTCGTTTAGCGATCAATAAAGAAGAAGCAAAAAAAAATATAGATTCTGATACCCCACCAGATCTTATTTTAATTGATTATAGGTTAGAAGATGAAGGATCTAATTCTATAACGTTTGTTGAAGAATTAATTAACATAATAAAGGAAAAGAAAAAATTAACCCAATTTATTCTTATGTCATATGATTCTGACGGGTTAAAAAATCAATTTAGACGCTTACATAAGGAAAATAAAATCAGTAGCTCTCGTTTTAAAGTAATTAAAAAGCCTTCTTTAGATGGAGATTTAGCTGAGAAAATCAATTGGCAATTAGCGTTAATTCAAATTGCGTATGAAAAACGTTTTATGGAGGAACAAGAGCACATGCAAATTGAATTAGCTCGCTACATTAAGGAAGCTAGTGAGAAATTAACCGAAAAAATATGGGAGATAGACGCCTGTTGTCTCAATCAGTTAAGACTAACAGCACAAGAAGATCATATATCTCTACAAAAATATTTATTAGAATTAATGTCAAAAAATCTTCTAGCTGAATATGAGGAGCAAATTGCTGAAAATGATAGTATAGAAAAGCTTGAACAAGCTTTAAAAGCAGTTAAACACAATAACTTGATATTTAGTTCTTCGCCAGAAATTATTGATCCTTATGAAAAACTTAAAGTATTATTGGCCGATCTTATTGCAATTAGATATAAAAGTATCAAACAGCCACCAAAAAATTCAAATAAAATGGAAGTAGATAAATTAAATTATGTAAAATATCTAGAGTATATAAATTTTGGAACAATATTAAAAGATACAACAAATAATCAACATTATGTAAATCTAACAATGCCTTGTGATTATATTCATTCAAAATTTAGTGATATAGCTTCTGAAAAATTTATACTTATTCCAGGGAAAGAATATAATCCATTAACCTCTTTTAGTATTAATAATAAAGAGTTCAAATCACAACATTTAAACATACAAGATAGAATTGGAAGTTTAAAATGGGAGTTAAGAAAACCAGAAATGATGGTTATCAAATCGGTTTTAGATAAATTAATAAAAAATGAACTCACTATAGTTGGTCAATTACGTCAAGAACAAGCCCAAGCTATTATAACTAAATTTGCTACAAATATATCTAGAGTAGGATTACCTAGAACACCTATTTTTGAGGATTCTAAAATTACCTGCTATATAAGAGATAGTGAAAAAGGCTTGAATTGGGAAAAAGAACTAACAAAAGCAACCCAAAATCCAGAGTTTACAGGACGAAGGTATTATAATAAAAATAATATGAATATTGTTTTTTCTCGGGAAGAGAGTATTTCTATTATTCAAAAATTTGGTATATTCCCTACAGGTCAAGAACTTGAAATATTTCTTAAATTGATGAATGGAATTACTTTAAAGAAGGATGAACTATCTTCAACTATAGATGATGAAATTTTAGTATTTACTTTTAATGATTTAAAAAAACTTAAAGAAAATACACCGGACACATTAAATAAATATTCTTATTATTTAGTAATAGGCAAGTAATGGTTAGTTTAGTTGATTTGTGTGTACTAGCTTGCACTTAATCTGACATCTTTACTATTCTTGGTACATCAAATTTGACTGTCTGTTCTGCGTCAAAAACAGAAGTTTTTTATTGAATTTTATAAATTTTAAATATTTACCTCTATTTATAGGAATTATATAAAAGCATGATTTATGATTACTTAGAATTATAAGTAACAATGTGATAGATGACTTTAATCATGAGGCGTTAGGCATTGATATTGCAGTAAGCTTACCGGCAGGGAGAATTACCCGTTACTTAGATAAACTGGCTGAATATCATGGCTATCCATTAAAAATACGAGTCGATAATGGGCCAGAATTTACAGGAAAAACCTTTATAAACTGGGCTAAACCACATGATATAGCCATTGATTATATCCAGCCCGGTAGCCCTTATCAAAATGGCTATATTGAACGATTTAATCGTACCTATCGTACTGAAGTACTCGATTTATATCTTTTTAACAACTTAGCACAAGCAAGGAGAATAACCGAAGAATGGTTAACGATTTATAACACCGAAAGACCGCATGAGGCATTAAATAATATGACACCGATTGAGTATAAAACACTAAAACAAGCAGCATGATTTTCTACGTGAGTTGTGTACTAAGTTTGGGGTATTTACAGCAGCTTTTGTCCACTTTTTTGGCGAGGATCACTGAATTTTACGTTTAATATATTCATCCATTATACAACGAAACAATTTTTAGAGCACAAACAACTAATTTTAAGATTACTTATGACAAATATTACAAGATCCAGCACCTTCATCATCATAATAAAGATCATCAATTTCAATAATTTCAATTTCAGGTAAGAGAGGATTTACAGGTTTTTTCTTTTTTTCTTTTTGTAAACGTTTTTGAAATTCATCTTTAATTTGGGTTATCCTTTCAGGCTTTTCAAGCTCAGATAAAGGTTCTCCTTGAATCCAAGTAAACGGTGAACCATGATCAATAGCTAGTTTTTCATACTTTTTTGCTTTTTGAAATTCATCGGGATGTTTCTCTAATAAACCTATCCATTCTATCTTTTTCTGGAAAAAACAGAACGTACATCCACTTCTTGATCTCCATTTATAATATTCTGGCCAGCCTACTCCAGAATTTGCCAGAATATTTCGAACACCTTCTTTATTTATGCCTTTTTCCCGGAATGGAAGTTTAATTATTAAGTTATTATTAGTTGAGGAATAACCGGTCCTATATTCTTCATCTGCTCGAATGGCGACATAAGAATAAACAGTGTCACCATCAGCTAGCATTGGACGAACCCATTGTTCAAAAGGAAGGAGTTTTAATTGTCTTGTGCACCATCGTGTCTGTGGTGATGGTAGAAAATGATTATATTCTTTTAACCAAAAGTCAAACCCTCTGTGTGGATTGAGTTTAAGTATAGGTTTACCTAAAAATCCTTCTAGTTTATTAAGAAATGCATATACTTCGGGAAGTTCTTTACCTGTATCTGTAAAAAAATATTCAATATCTAGTTCTGGATATGTTTCTCTCATAAAAATAGCTAATGCTGCGCTATCTTTTCCCCCAGATAAACCTAACACATGACGTTCAGCCATTACTTTTTTCCACCATATCGATTCCAATCTCAGTAAAGGCTGCCAATAAAACCTCTTGAGATAGTCCAGTATCTAACAAAGAAGATACTGTTTGTTTTACTGCCTTTTTTGCTGATTCTATCTCTTTTACAGAAATATGTAGTTCTACCATGCGAGGATTAGCTTCTTTACCTGCACCTGATACTACAGCTATCGCTAATCTATTGGACTTTCTATTCTTGATGCTTGCAAAAGTTTCATATTGCTTAAATTTTGTAACAAATTGAATAATTTGCAATTCTAATTCATCTAAATCCGCATCATTCCACTCTTTTGAGGGTTTATTTAAAACTAGACTAATCATCGCTTCAATACTTTCTAATGAATCGTCCAACCGACTTAACCTATCTGTAAATGCATTAAATCGATAATCTGATGAAATTCCTCTGAGAATCTTTGCTCTATCATGCAATTCTTTACGATCCTTAATTCCGAGTTGTTTTAATACCATCTCATTAATAGAATTTAGTGTATTAGGATAAATAGATATTATTTCTTGGATCGCATTTTCAAGTTCTAATAAATAATTTTCACTTGAACTAATTTCAAATCGTAGATCATTAAATAAAATTTTATAAGGGTCACAAGCTTTTAGAAGTGAATTTCTAATATTCTTAGATCTCAAAGATATTTTATTGGTACGCTTAGCCCATTCAGGTAGTTTATATATTAAACCAACTAAACCACGCGCAGCATCAAGTGGAGTACTTTTTGTATTCAATACATTAAATTTTTGTAGAAGTTCAGATATACCTTTCAATAAATCTCTTTTATCTTTATCTAAAATAACTTTTCTTATAGAGAAAATACTCTCATCTTGTAATAACTCATCAACTTCTAGATCTGTTATATTTGGTAAGAAAATATTATTTTTATATAAAGATAAATGATCTTTATTAGATAAAAAATAACACCATAATAATATCGGCTTAATTCCATTTGCTAACCCAAAAGGAGGAAGACTCCAAAAATGATATATATCTTTCACAGATATTTTATCTTTTTGTGAAGAAAAAAGTTTATCTGTTGCATCCCAAAGCGCATATAAAGAATTATCTTTACTAGGTGATATTATCTCCCAATTATGAGTCTTATCTTTGCTATGCAATTTTGTTGACTTTAAAACAATGTCATAAAGCCCTCTTTCTGGTGGATATTTTTCAAACCCTAAATTTTCTTCATTCAAATTATTAAAAATTCTGTAAAGTAGCTCTTTTCTTGCTTTAGATATAGAAGGTGATAGTTTATTTCGGTTTATTAATTCAGATCTGATTATAGGTGTTTTATTAAAAAACTTATCAGCTAAATTTGAAGCAAATACATTTAAATTAAGGTTTGAATATTCTTCACCTAAAATACACCAAGTTGCATTATATAAAGCAGTACTCAACTCTTCCTGTAATTTTAGCTCAATTGCTTGTTCTCTTGAAAATAATTCTCTTCTAGCAATTGCATCACTTTCTAAAATACCATTATTATCAATTTTTACCCGAGATAATAAAGCTAACTCTTCACCAAAAGAAATTATCTTTTTATAGTTTGACGGATAACCAATAATAGTTTTTTGATCTAAATTCTTACTCAATTCAAGTAATTTGGATTGAAGCTCATCAAAATTATCTCGATTTGGTAAAACAAGATAAAAAGTAGCAAAATAATCTTCATATTTGATTTCAGCTAACTTTTTATATAAATGAGAAAAATGATCAAAGTAAATAAGCTTTACATTCATTCTTCTCATAGAACCTGTACGATAATAATGCTTTTTTGCAATTATTGTAGGTAATTCAATGTTCTTATTTAAATCATTAAGATTAAATTCTTCAACATTCGTACTTACCTTTCTTATAGCATGATCAATATCAAAATCACTACCTTCAAAAATTACCCAAGAATTTATGTGCTTACGATAAATAATAACTTTTAAATCAGCTAATTCAGATAAAGCCTTAATAATTGAACTTGACGAATATTCCGGATATAGAGCTTCTAAAATTTCCGTTTCTGAAGTTACACCCGAACTATTTTTAAATAAATTTATTAAAGCGATTGTTTTTACTAAAGCTAATTTTAAACCTTCATTACCTTTAGCATAACCCTCTACTTTTTCAACAATATCAACAGATTGAGCCCATCGATGGCTATCATTCGAATATGTTATAACCGATTCTAAATTTGCTCTAAGATAATCCCAATAATTATCAGTTCTATACCAACAATTACTATTAAATGTAGTACGTTGTAAATAATACTGAAATCCAAAAGGTTCAAAAGATGATAAAAAGGTAAAAATACTACGTTCATTTTGACCAATTTGCTTTCGAGAAATAGGTCCTAACAACATAGCCATTACTGGGTGTAACGGCCAGCATTCATTCAATTGATTCGCTAATTCTTTTTTATTAATAAATGGTTTATACTTTTTTATTACATTTGCAACTCTATTGCAAACATCAATCGTTTCATTTGGACGTTTTTTAGTGTTAATAGCTTTACCAATAAGAGATACTACTTCATCGGTATTAACAATTAAAGGGATATCAGCGTAACGACCTTGAATCTTAGACCATTCATTTTTTTGTTTTTCATTTAGCTGATAAGCATAATTTCTGAAAGATTGGTGCAATAAACCAATTACAATAAATTTACCTTTTGAACGAGAGGCTGCCTCAGCTAATTCCTGGAGAAAATAAATATCATCACCATTAGTTATAGCAAATTCTAAAAATTTACCTAATTCATCAATAATTAATAAAATTCCATCTCGTTTTTTATTATTAGATATCTTAAGCAATAATTCTATTAATGCTAATTGATTGATATTTTGTGGAATATTTTCATTGGGATATTTTCTGTTAATAATTTTGATTAAACTTTGAACTATACTCTCTCTATTGCCAACTAACGGTAATGTATCCCAACCACCATTTTTGGTAGAAAACACGTTATCAAAAGATTTCAAAAATTCTTTAGAGAATTTAGCTCTCGCTTTTTTACGAAGATCATCATCTTTACCAAGGATTGCTGCAAACATTAACGCAAGTGAAGACTTACCGCTTCCAAAAGGTCCCGTCCAAGTATAGGCTCCCTGATTTGTATATTGCAATTGATTTAATATATTTTCAATTATAGTTGTTGTGGTCTTGTGACATATAAACCCTTCTATTGAATTTATATTTTCAAGATCATGATCTATTCTTATAGAGCGTTGATATTGTGGAGATATTTCTATATATTCTGATAAAACATCCATCATATTATTCATAAAAATGCAGCCCTTAATCTTTCTATTTTTAGATCAAATAAACTATTTATATTTTTGGTCAAAACAATTTGCTGCACTCCAGAAGAACTACTCCATGTAAATATTCCATTTGTACGTTCAGCTATGTCATACAATCGTTCTGCTACAGAGTCCTCATTAAGTTTAAATACTCTTCCCGGAGAACCTATGCCAAAAGTGATATCATTGAGGGATAATGTTTTTTCACTCTTTGTTGTCATAGACCAATAATCTAATAAAGCGTAGTCAAAAATACCATTTAATAGGTTAGGTTTTTGACCTCGAACAAAAAAATATTTACCTGTTTGATTGAATTTAATTAGGTCTAATTCAGCTAGCAATGGTTCACTTATATCTTCTGTTGTATGTGATAAACTACGAGGAGAGTATCCTTTGATGCAGGTCTCTACATCGTTTTTGATTGACTTTTCTGCAATAGTTTTACCAAATGATTGAACATGTTGTTTTATATGTTCAACTATATCTTTAATACTAAATTCAGGTAAAATATAAGAATTAAAAAGTAAAAACCATGTTGAACTCCTATGTTTATTGTTCTTACTAATTGGTCTTAAACCTGATAACTGCCAATGCATTAACCATGCAGTAGAAATATTTTCAACATAAGGATCTAATCCATTTTCCAAAAAAATTAATTTTCCTAATTCAGATAATTTAAAATGCGATTTATTTTCATCTTCATCTATAACTCCACAAGCAAGAGCCCAATGTTTTATAGATGAAACCATGTTTTTTCCAACACCAAAACGTGATATAGAGAAATCATCAGAAAAAATATGTTTATCTAATATAAAATTTTTATTAGCTGCATCACATACTTTCTTTAGCCAAAGATGTCTTAAAGTGAATGTTTCATGTCCAGAGAAATGAAAATCTGATTGATTAGTTATTAATGGCATATTAAAAATTTATTTAAAATTCAAATTCAAATTTATTTTACCTTTTACTGGATAACTTATCCAGTAAACAATAAATTTAATCTAATTAAAATATAAATCGTAATAAGAATCATAAAAAAGAGGTTAATTACTTGAAAATAAATTATATTTATGAGTAAAATTAATTTTATTGTAGTAGATCAAACTTAATTTGACAAACACCTATTACTCATCGACCTTCATTTTAACAAAATATTTGTTAAAATGTGTCATAATCATCATATCAATCAAAAATTTATCAAACCTGCTAGCGCCCACAAACGAACGGTAAAGCAGAAAGAGTGATAAGCACTTTAATGGAGATGTGGCATAATCAGCAAATATTTAGCGACTCAAAAGAGAAAACAAAAGCTTAAACGCTTTATTAATTTTTATAATACCGTTAAACCGCATAAAGCGATTTCGGGGAAAACGCCTTATGATTTTTTAGAGGATTATTTTAATCATGAAGTGTAAACAATTCGGTGTTTTCCTACAATTAAACCATATAAATGGTACTCTACTATGAATATAAGAACAATAGATAGAACGCCAAAAACTAGAATATATCATAAAAATCAAACATATAATATTTAATGTGTTAGCTATTATCTATCAGTTCCATTTTATTCTAGATTGTTTATTCACATAAACTTTGTCGTATTTCCATTTGTAAGCTATTTTATATATTTACACATAAAATATACTTTACAGAAAATGGAATAATACTTAAATTAAAATACAAATTGAATAACTTAATCACATCGCATGGCTAAATCATTGTCACCATTAGTAACGATATGTACTAAAAAAAATGCCAAAAACTCATCTATTATTCTGCGCAAGTTAAATATAAAAAAGGGCTATGTAATGAACATCTTGCTGAATTTGAAAATCAATTATCCATAAAAAAACAGGTAATACCTAAAAAATGCGCTGTATGCAAAAACATCATCAAAATAAGAAGAAATCAACGATATTGCAGTGCAAACTGTCGTCGGATCGCAATGCGTTTTGTTGAACATCCTATTGTGTGTGAAGTAACCAAAACAGCAATATGGCAACGTGTAGAGCGCTTATTGCGAAGCAGTCCTTGGGGGTTGGCATCTGTTAATAATTTGGAGGACATTTACCACCTATACGCCTTGCTTTCGATGAAAAAATATTATGAAGTGCTTTTAAAAAAAGATACCCCTTTGCTTAAATTAAAGTTAGTCCATCTGCACCATCTTGATGATGATGGAACAAATACGATGCAAAATATTTTGGTAATACCCCAAATGAGAATCAATAATAAAAAAGGCATAAACAAAAAACGCACTGAGTTAATCTATAATGGTGAACAAATATATCATGATAAAGCATTACCGATCACTACTTCATTATATAATAGTCTAATTTTTCCTGATGGAACCCCAAAAAAATGCCAACAAAAAAATAAAAACGATTTAATTGAATTATGTTTGAAAATAAAACAAGAAATTATCCAGCCTATAACAAAAATTAATGACGATACTCTTTCTTACCTACCAACTGATGTGCTCTATGCCAACCATTTTGTGGTGTTCAATTCTTTATCACAGAGAAAAGAGATTAAAAGCGTTATTTATTTTCATTTGATGAATCAATTTGCTCGCATATCATTATCTAATGGGTTTATTTCTCATTCAAAAACTACAGGCAATAACTTTGATAAGTTTTTAAAAGATTCATTAAAACTTATTAATTTTTCTGATGAAAAGCTAACCTTTCAATTTTTTGAGTTACTGGCTTTAGCGATTTACCACAATTTAGTCAATGGCGATCAATCATTTACTAAAGATATCATTAAAATAACGTATGATGTACTAAGCATGATAGAAAAAAATCCAAATGATGTAAGCTCAAAGAAAGAATATTTATTTCAAAAAATCGTCGACTATATTAATCATTATTTTGAGTTATCTCTTTCAACAAAAATTGCGGGGTACAAGAAATTTATAACATTTTATAATCGATTTTTTCAACAAGTAGGCGAATAGAAACAGGAAATCATAATGAACAAATCACTAAAATCTAAATGTAAAAGATTAAAATGTGATGAACTCATTGCAAAAACACCACTTGCAAGACAATATCGTCTATGTAAAATGCATTTTAATGAAAAAGTCAACAAAATACAAAAGCACAAAAATTCTGTTAGAAACCAGTGTAAATTTTGTGGTAAAACAATAGCAAACAAAAGAAATAACGCATTCTGTAATTATAATTGTTGGCAACTAAGTTTTTGGTGTACGAAAAAAATCACTAAAGAAATCCTAGATAATTTCTTTGCGGAAATTAATCATCTTTTTCCAGAAAAAAACAAATTAAATATCAAAAGGCCGAACTATTATTAAATCTAGAAAGAATGTTATTAAATCAAGAATTCATTAATGTTACACCCAAATACAAACTACACTATGATATCAAAATTGATAAATTTTTAAGTCGACCTTATCTGTATCTAAAAGTAGAATCATGCTTACTTAATAATATTTTATTTAAATATTATAAAATACTATATTCATTTAGAGATAATTATCCTTATTGTTTTGTTGAGTCCATGAACCCTCAAAATCCAGATAAAGAAAATAGAGATAATAATGGTATATACGAGATAAAAATGTTTTGCACTTTCGAAATTATAGCAATATCAATGTGTTATTCATTACTTTCCAAACATATTAAAGCTTTTAAAAAAATTTTTGCATTAATCGCCAAACACCAAAAGCGTATTAATAAAGAAAATTCAACATATTTAGATAAAGTTGAGGAATATCTTGAATTACTAAAATATTGCATCAATTATTTAAATGATAATTTCAACACACAGCTACCAAATTACTTTAATTCTAAAGAAAATATACTAATATTTATTAATTTTTACAAAAAAATAAATAATATTAACTAATGTATAATGTAAAATAACTCTTTAAATTTCAATGAAATTTAAAGAGTTACTAACTGCTCATTCTAAAGATCTTGTATAGTTCAAAACGTTGTACTCTTCAGGAATATTTTTTCCATCATAATCAAAACTAAAACTTTCACCTGTATAATAGATGTAATTACTAGAATAAAATGTGCCACTTTGTTCAAGTGCAATATCATGGCCATATCGTTCGTAATCAAAGTAATTAGTTAATTTACCAAGTTCTTTTAAACTATAACAACCACTTTCAGCAATCCAGTAGAAACCTAAATCATATTCATTGCTGATGTTATATAGACATTGAAAGCAATCTAAGTTATCCGTTAGATTAATTAAGTCTGTAATTGAATTAATATTTACGCCAATGTCAATGGCTGCTTCATAGATTTCCATTTCATCATGACTTAATTCGTCAAGTTTACAGGCTAAATAATTTAGTTCATCAAGATTGCTCTTTTCAGAGATATAATTTGTTATGCCGTATACAGACGATTTGTAACCACTTAAAAAGAACTCTTTGTAATTAACACTATCAATGCCAATTTGTTTAAAGCATTGTTTTACTTTTTCTGGTGTTGTTGGTAGCTCTAGCCATTCGCCGATCGATTTTCCTTCGTTATATTTTTCTAAATTGGTGATAAATACTGAGATCATACCAGAACCCACCGTAGTGGATTTTAGGCATGATGATACACTAGGTAATTTTTGCATAAACAATTCCTTAAATTTTTGATATTAATTGATATTGAGAAATGAATTAAATAGTAAGGTATTTTTTAATTTGTTTTGAACTCATAAGGCATAATAAACTCAGTGCGGATTGAATCTAAGTAATCAGCCCACCATTGAACCATTTTAGTTCGTTCGATAATGTGTTGTGCTTTATGGATATAAGCGGCTCTAACGCCATTACGTTCTTGATGACTCATCTGGCGTTCAACTGCATCTCGTGACCAGAGATTCGATTCAACTAATGCACTACAAGCCATAGTTCTAAAACCATGTCCACAAAGTTCTGTCTTGGTATCATAACCCATTGTTCGAAGTGCTTTGTTGATTGTGTTTTCGCTCATTGGTTTTCTTGCAGAATGATCACCAATAAATACCAGTTCATACATTCCACTAATTTCATGTATTTGTTTTAAAACATCAATTGCTTGATCGCTGAGCGGAACTAAATGAGGCGTTTTCATTTTTGAACCTCGGTGAGAATGAGGTACACCATCAATTTCCTCCCTTTCAACAGGAATAGTCCAAATCTTTTTATCGAAATCAATTTCTGACCAACGAGCAAATCGTAGTTCACTAGAACGAATAAATATAAGTAGAGAAAGTTTAATTGCTAATTTGGTTAACTCTCGTCCTTTAAAATTATCAATGCGTTCTAAAAGTTCAGGTATTTGTTCGAGTTCAAGTGCAGGGCGATGATTCACTTTTACTTTACTCACTACCCCTTTTAAATCTTGAGCAGGGTTATAAGAAATATAACCATTTTGTACTGCATAGCGCATTATTGCTGAAGTACGTTGTTGTAATCGGCTAGCGACTTCAAAACGCCCCTGCTCTTCAACAGCTTTAATTGGAACAATTAACTGACGAGTAGTTAATGCTGAAATAGAATAAGCGCCAATTTTTGGGAATAAATACAATTCTAATGTTCGTAGTACTTTTGCTCTATGTGGCTCAGACCAAGTTTTATTATTGGTACACAACTTGTTCAAAAGTAACTTGTATTTCATTTTCAAACTGTTTTGCTTTCTTTTCTACCTGCGGATCAATATTTCTAGCTAGTAATGATTTGGCTTCATCTCGTAGCCTTCTAGCTTCGCTTAATAAAACATTAGGATATTGGCCTATAGACATTAATTTTTCTTTAGCATTAAAATAATAGCGAAAACGCCAATATTTAGAACCGTTGGAGTGAACAAGCAAAAATAAACCATCACCATCAGAAAGTTTATATTGTTTATCGTGTGGTTTGGCGGATTTGATTTTTAAATCTGTTAAGGACATAACTAATTCCTCAATTATAGTAATTTAGACATAAAAAAAGCCGCATATTTGACTATGCGGCTTTGGTTAATAGGACATTTAACTGTTAATTAGCTTTGGTCTTTATCCATGCTTCAACCTCTTTCAGACGCCAACGCGAGGATCTTCCTAGTTTAATAGGAGGTGGAAATTTATTTTGTTTTATCAAGGCATAAAACCATTTATCTGTCATGCCTGTGAGTGTGGTGATATATTTCATATCAATTAGGTAATCTGGATGTGTTTGTGCATCCAAAGGGGATAAGAATGTTGACATTGTTGTACCTCTATTGAGTGATGTGGGTTAATTACATTCAATAGATAGGTAACAACAATATTTTTTTACTATTTAACAATAAGAATATCTATTAATGGTTTTAATTGATCTCCAAAATAGGAACACATTATCTATCAATAAATAATAGAATTGTAGTTATAATAAGTTTTTTCATGGTCACTTAGTCCTTATTTAAAAATTAGTTAAGATTATTGATTAATAGTCACTTATGAGTTTTTCATCTGGATATAAGTTAGGATCGGTAATAGTGAATTTTTCGTAAGATACTAAAATAGGTTGAAAACTAATTACATAGGCGGGTATGTTATTACTCTTAAAGTATTTTTTAGCGTCTTTAGTATAGTTGTAAACCATTTCACGTGTTTTACTGTAGTCAACTGATATATCAGTATCGCCTTCCACGTCAAATCTTCCTGTAATATTATTTGTTAAACCATCGATGACTTCAGACTCCCAAGCTTTAAGTGAGCCATCTTTTGATTTTTCTTCCCAAAACTTATCTTTTTGTTCTTTATTTAAAAAGCCATAACGTAATTCAAATATAACTGTAACAATATCAGCATTATTATAATAGTCACGTATCCCATTAAACTTAACAGGAACAAGTATAGTATCAACTCCATTTTTGATAACCGCTAAATGTCGATTTAATCTTTCTTGTTTAATATCATCGTTGTTTTGTGCATTTGCTATACTAATTGAAAATACAATAGATAAAAATAATACAATTAAATGCTTCATAGTTTTGTTTCCTACTGCTTTTTATTAAATTAATAGATATACTTTATTTAAAGTATTAAGGTTAAAAAGGACTTTTATTGTATTGGTTTGCATCATCTACTCTAGATAACCCTGGTTCAGTATATTTATAAGTGATATATTCAACTTTTGTTGGTTGTAGACCAACAACGTAAAATGGAGCATCTTTAAACCATTTCCTAGCTTCTAAAGTTAAGGCAAATACATGATCACGACTTGAACGAATTGGAAGCCCATGAGTGTTTAACCAGCTATCAAGATCGTCTTCAATAATATCAATAAATGCATCTCGTCTATCAGTATTATCCATATCCCATAGTCGAACATCTTTTTCAGTTTTACCATCAATAAGAACATAGCTAAGATCGAACTCCAATCTAACAACTACTTTTTGAGGTTCACATAATCCTCCTTCCTTAACATCAATACATTGAACTTGGTCTAAAGTAATTTTTTTATGTTGTATTTCCTTTTTAAGTAATTCATTAAAAGTTTTTAAACGTTCAGGATAGACTGGAACATAATTATATTGTGGTATTGGTTCCATTTGACTTAATTGAGATTCATTTGTATGTATTTGGCTATCTTGGTAAGGATTGTTATTTGCAAATGAGCCTCCCGCAAATAATAGAGATATAGCTATGAGTAAATTAGAGGTTATTTTAAACATTTTGTTATTCCTTTCATCTTATGTAGATTTTAATCAGCTAAGTAATACTTTTGAAAATTAGTATTGGCATTTTGATTCTAAATTTTTTTCTGTTATTTTTGAAAAAATTTCTTGAACGTGTATAAGATCTTGTTGTGTAAATTTATTTGTTGCTTTATTAAATATTTCAATTTCTTTTTCGTTTAATTGAGAAACTGAATGCTCAGCAATACATTCACAATATTTAATTGAACGATTTGAATAATCGGTTGCAAGAATACAACCATCTTTCATATTTTTGATAGCATCTGATTTTGGATCAGAGCATCCTTGCAATAGCAAACAGGATAAAATGATTATTAGAATTATTTTTTTCATGTTATACCTTTAGAACAATCTGAATAACCACGAAATTCCTTTTGCTGATGCAACTCCAAGCATATAAGGAGTATTACCATTTGAAGGAAGGGTAAAGTAGTTATAAGTGGCAACTAAGAAAGCAATAACAAGATAAGCGAAAATAATTTTTTTAAACATTTTTCATTCCTTATTTTAAAAATTAATGATAATTAAATGTGTTAAATATTTGACTAACAAAATTTGAAATTTGATTAGTCAATTGATTAAATAGACTGCTAAATTCTGGATCAAGATTTGAAGACAAAGTAATAATGCTCTTTTCGATTTCAGTATCTGTATAATGTTCTCTAATGCTTGATAAATCAGAAAGTGATTTTTCTAGCAAATTAGTAAGAGTTAAACGGATAATAAATTTTAAAATAATTTCTTCTTCTCCATTGATATCGTCATATGTTTGGATAATAGATAAAAGGTGTTGTGAGTATCGATTATTATTTATACTTGGCAATGATCTTATGCTTTCATTGGCTATTTGTTGACATAGCCTTTCATCAACGCCTCGATATCGAATATTAAATATAATTAAAAAACAAGCAAAAGCTTGCATTTCAACGGTAGCAATATCATTTTTTAATTCTCTAACTTGTTTTTTTTCTATAATTTTATTTCTGAATTGTTTTACAAATGAAACAACAATATTTATAAATTCATTACAAATGTAAGTATGAGGGCTTTCTCTTTTGTCTAAAAAAAAGATTGTAGAAATTGAGCTGACTAATTTTATCTTACATAATAAATTATAAATTTCATCGGATGGAATATACTTGAATGCTACACCTTTATCTATTTGATTTAATGAATCGTTAGTGGCTTGCTCAATCTCATTAGATTCAACGGTAGAGTTTGTATGGCTTTTGTTATTTATAAATTGGCAGTTTTTATCGGAAAAAATTGTTGTTTGTGAGGTGTCTAGTGATTCTTCTTGTTTTTCATTTTGTTGTTCAATAAATAATTGTAATAGTAAACATAAACGGTAAATATCGGGTGCATTAGGCATTGATAAAGCGATTAACTTAGAACCATTAATAAATATATTAGATTTTTCTGAGTGAATTTTTTTTATATCAGAAAAATTTATTCTAATAGGAGATTCAAAAGGTTCTTTAAAAATCATTTCATTATTTGTAATTAATACACCATCTTTAGCCCCACCAAATACAGTATTATCAATTAATATATAAATTTCTTCAGGCCTTAATCCTTGACCATAACAAGATAGTGCATTTGATAACTTTGTATTCGGTATTGTTGGTGCTAAATAAATTTTTTCACTACCATAAAAATTATTTTTAGTTAAAAACTCCAGCAAGGTATTTTTCATAATAAAAATACTCTCCATTATTAATTTTTATTCAAGGATATTTCAATTTTGTTTTTTAATTCTCACTGATCGTTACAGTAAAGTCATATCGTTTAAACAGATCAATAAGATCTTATTGATCGTTAAAAACGATCAATATATTTACTTTTAATACATTTGAAAATTAGAGCCAACTTCGCTCTGCAAAAGAAAAATACGATTGTTGACCAATCACAATATGATCTAATACGCGGATATTAACGATATCTAGTATTTCTGTTAATTTTTGATTGATATTGCGATCTGCACTACTAGGTTGTGCCTCACCTGATGGATGATTATGGGCAAAAATAATGGCTGCTGCGTTATGTTTAAGCGCTTGCTTAATTATTTCTCTGGGATGGATTTCCACAGAGTTAATTGTACCCATAAAAAGTGTTTCTACTTTAATTAACTGATGTTGATTATTTAGGTACATAGCAACAAAATGCTCTCTTTCTTTTTGTTCTAATTTTAGTCTAAGGTAGTCAATGACTTGATTAGGTTTTGTGAATTGGTTATTTTCTATTTTCATCTGCTTTTCGAGCAATTTTAACGCTATTGTCACAATGCGCTTTGTTGAATAGGAATTTTTCATTTTTTCTCCTGTTAAGACTGAGCAAAGCATAATGTCTTTCATGTAAAAACTGAAATTAATGAGATAAATTTATAAATAGGTGAATTTTTAGATAATTGAATTATTAGTATTATTCAGCTAATAGATTTGATTAAATTGTTTTTTAGCAAATTGGCCAATGCGATAAGTAATAATGCGATCAACAACAGCTCCCATCACACCTCCAAAAATCGGGATCACTTTAATTAACTTTAAGCTATGCTTTGCACTTATAATACTAATAAGCTGTTTAATGACCGATAGACTTATTTTACGAATTACTTCATTTGGCTGTTTCATCAATGTAGCTAAACAAAACTGCTGTAATTTTAACTTGCTTGTCATCACACATAATGATAAGAAAATTAAGATTTTAATTCTTTCATCATACACATCATGACCTTGCAAGATAGCAATGGTTGTAACGAGCCTCAATTGAATAAACAAGACACTTAAGGCGTTTGTTGGCAAAGTTATAGGTAAACTTGCAATCCCGCCTAACCCTGTGATAAAACCTGTAGCTGTTGCTTTGTCTGTTTCATGTTTGATTAGTTTATCAAGATTATCTGAATGTAAAGGGAAATTGGCTTTATGTTGCTCGGCTAATGTATAAGCAGAGGAAAAACCATAACCACCTGTCAAACAAAGCTGATAGAGTTTATCAAGTAGTAAAGGTAATTTATCTGACATATCATGCTTCCTTATTTGTCGACTTAAATAAAGAATGAAAATGATTGTAAGAAGGCTCTAATAAATAAATTAAGGTGTTTCGTAATATTTGATGATTTAACATGGTACACTCCTTATAAAAATGTTAATTGAACGGACATATTGGTATGTTCAACTAATGATATCTATTTAAAATTATTTATAATAAGAGTGTAGTTAATATATTGGAGAAATATGAAGCAAACAGGATAAATGAGTTTGCCTCACGAATAAGCTTAATGATTATTGCTAATACTATTTAATTCTACTGAAAATCGTTTTTTTACTGGATCATTCCAATAAATAGTGTAAGTTATGACATGATTTTTAGAGTCCCCTACCATCGTGTACAAAAAACGAGTACGGCATTGGTATTCTTCTGCTTCTTTGTTTGCGCTAATTGTTTGAGTACCTGTAAATCGGCGGTTCTTTCCTATCCAAAATGGATCAATATATTTACGTGCCAACGACAGTAAGACTTTTTCCGTTTCTTTACTATCACAGGCTGGAGGCATACTTGCTTCACAAATACCACTAAATGCGCTCGATATACTAATTAATATAAATAATATATATTTAATAAAAATTTTATTACATTCGCCACAATCAGATCTAACCATTTTATCTCCTTAAATTATTATTGAATTAAAATACATCATTATTATTAGAAATATATTGTGCACTGTCATATCGTTTATAACGATCAGTTAAGATCTAATTGATCGTTATAAACGATCAATTAATTTGGTTGAGAGTATGTATGCTGTTAATATACAAAGCATGAAGAGGATCATGTTTCTTCCACGAAAGTTGTGCTAACTCAGATAAAGCATTCTTAGTTAGTTTTTTTTCAACATTAATACCATATCCATCAGTTTCATTCTTCCAAAGATTGGTAACGGAATTCATAATAACGTTATAATTTGCATATTGTTCTGAGCTAAAGTACAACATGGTTGGAAAATAAAAGCCGTATTGTTTATTAAAAGCCATTACCCAAACAATGCTAAGAATATGATTGGAAAGTAATGTTAAATCAGACAAGTTCAATATATCCATATACGCATCTATTCCATATTGCCTTTGATAGGCATCGTCATGATAGGCAAAATCCATTCTGACTGGATATAACTTCCCATAATTTGTAAGTAACGATCTATGATGAGCTCTTAGCTTATTTAGTATTAGGTCATAGTAGTTGTCCATTTTTTATTCCTTTATATGAATTGGATCTATAGCAATTAGTCTGTTTTGTTGACTTCTTTGTATAAACATACTTTTAAAGATTCATAGTGATTTTCCAAAATGAAGGAAATAGTTTTTTGGGATTATTAAATACGGGAAGAAATTAAAAATTTATTCAGACCAAGTGTTCTAGGTTTTCCTCGATGACTTGGAGGCGGGACTTTACTTAAAAATAGACAATCACTATAACACTCTTTAAAAAATGATTTCTGTTCTGTTTTAGCTAAATAACTAAGCATATAACAAACAGAACGAAATGCTTCATCATCGTGATGATTTATCACCCTTAGCCCATTAATATGATAATTATTCCGCTGACAATCATATAAATAACCTTTAGTCAGTTCATACCATGCACGTTCCAGAGCAACGTAAATAGGATAGTATTTTTGCCTTTTTTGACCATTTACATAAAAAACAGAATGAAAATGGATATGTTCATTCTGATTAAATTCCATAACAACAGCATACCCTACAATATCAAGTTCAAGTTGCATAGCTTGATAGAGAAAGTACATTATTTCTTTTTTGGTTGTTTCAATATCAGTATTGAACTCATCATCCTTAGCATAATGAATGTCGATTCGAATCGGTAAAATTTTTGAGTATCTATCTTGTAGCTTATTTAGGTGTGTAATTAGTTTCTGATTGAGCTGTTTATTAATAGTAAAGTTTTTATTTTGCATGTAGTTGCCCTTATCAAATTAGAGTTATTTGATAAGGAGCAAGATTATTTTTTTACTGTTTTAGTAACTGATGTTTTACTCAGATAGAGGGTTATTGGTGTTATTTATCTAATAATTTTCTTTTATAGAATAATATTAATTAACCTTAATTCACTATCTCAAACAACAGTAAGGTAACAAATTTCACTTTAAAAGCTCAATTAAGATTAAACATATAATAAAAATTACTCTAAAAGCACGAGATGAGCGTTAATGATCACCATTATAACTATATTTTCCCCTACATTTATTGATAATAATATTATTATATTTCCATAAAAATTTTATGTTAATAACACAGATTCTCTTTTTGTTTTAGATTATTTATTTACATAAATATTACTTAGTGATAGTTTAATTATTAATCAAAATAAAATTTAAGAGTAATTTATGAACTATTCTGTCCCACCCCAAAATATAAAATACATATCAGAATCAAATTTAAATATATGTAAAAAATATAACCACTATATTGATAATTACATGCGAAAGTTAGGGAGACCAATCATACGTCCTGAATATAAAATTAGAACACCATCAGAATACTGCGATTTTTTAAATCAATATATTTTATCTTTGCGTTATGATGAAAAAGGATTAAACAATTTTATTAATGAAATGATTGCTTCATGTAAGCAAGATATTGATGACTTTAGTTGGTTAGAAAATGATAGATTATGCTATTATTCATGGCTATCTATTATGCTAAATCAAGTAAAAATAGATGATGATATTATAAGAATAAACCCTTGCCCTCCGGCAATGCCTCCACTCGCCACAGATTTAATCAATACACCATTAAAACTTATCCCATCTAGTTCTGACATGCGAGCGAAAATCGTTAAAGAATATATTGCATCATTAAACAATGATGACATACGTTTTATAGCGATTAATAATATAAAATCAGCATGGTCAATTATTGAAAAAATCAAAGTTCCTTTTAAGTTTTCAATTGATGATGAACAACAAATTAATTGGACATGGAACTATATTTTAACAAAACTGAAAAATAAATCGCCTTGGCAATATGATCTATATATAAATTACATAGTGCCAACAAGTATTGCGGAAAAATATCATGCTATTTTTATTATCCATGATTATTTCTATGCATGTAACGAAGATACACACAAAGTATTTTGTATTGATTATAAAAAAGCCTTAAGTCAAAAAAAATTTAGAGAGAAGGAAGGTGTTAAATCAATCAACGTTCAACTTGATATAAAAATAAAAGAACAATTAGACCAATTATTAGACCATTACCAATATAGTCAACAACGTTTATTGGAAGTATTAATTAGTGAGCATTATAAATCAGTTCAGCATAAATTAGATAAAAGCAATTTCTCTTAAGCATTACAAACAAAGGCTTTAAAGCCATTTTATGGATACACGCCATTATCGAACCAAATGTATCCGGGTTTGTATCCGATTTTCCGCTTGATTTGAGGTAATTTCAGTTGAATTCGGTTGAGTAGTGAAACAAGGTGAAAGGCTTATTTGAAAAGGCTTTAGGCATAAAAAAACCTGCTAGAAGCAGGTCTTAGAATTTGGTGATTGGTGCCCGGACGCGGAATCGAACCACGGACACGGGGATTTTCAATCCCCTGCTCTACCGACTGAGCTATCCGGGCAACAATGGATGCACATTAAACACGATTCGTGATTATCAGTCAATCCCTTTTGTAATATTTTTTTTAAAATATATATTGTTTGGTTGAAAAATAGCTAATCATCTTCATATTAAAAGATAATTTTTAATAATATGTTTTTATCCTTATAGGAATTATATATGCGATTTGTTGGCTTTATTATCTTTTTTATTTATGTTTATTTTGAACTTACCTTTTTCATAGCTGTTGCCAATTCAATTGGTATTTTTCTTGCTTTAATTTGTATTATTGCAACATCTATTCTTGGTTTCTCGTTAGTTAAAACTCAGGGTTTGAAAAACCTTAGTATTATGCAACAAAAAATAGCTAACAATCAAAGCTATAAAAATGAATTAATTAGAAGTGTAGCTTTGCTTTTTGCCGGTTTTTTCTTGCTTATTCCAGGTTTTTTAACTGATATTTTAGGTGCAATCTTATTAATACCCCATGCACAAGATCATATCGTGGAATTTATTGTTCGAAAAATGCCAATAAGATCAAAATTTTCTTCATCACAAATGCATTATCAAGAGAGTGATATTATTGAGGGTGAATTCAAACAGAAAGATGATGAATAAATAATCAGTTAGACTTTTTTTAAATTTGTTCTCTTGAAGAATTTAAAATAATCCCCATATATTATGCACTATATTAAAAAATCATAATTCTATGATTTCTGTTAATAATTATCTTAATTAAAAATTAGTGCTAGGAGATAACTAATGAAAATTCGTCCATTGCATGATCGTGTGATCATTAAACGTAAAGAAGTAGAATCAAAATCAGCTGGTGGTATTGTTTTAACTGGTTCGGCAGCAGGTAAATCAACTCGCGGAGAAGTTTTAGCTGTTGGTAATGGTCGCATTTTAGAAAATGGTCAAGTACAACCGCTAGATGTTAAAGTGGGAGATATCGTAATTTTCAATGAAGGATACGGCGTTAAAACAGAAAAAATCGATAATGAAGAAGTGCTTATCTTATCTGAAAGCGATATCTTAGCGATTGTACAAGCATAACTGACAACTAATTTAATTTATATACAGAATTTAGGAGAAATACGAAGATGGCAGCTAAAGATGTGAAATTTGGTAATGACGCTCGCGCCAAAATGCTTAAAGGCGTTAATGTATTAGCCGATGCAGTTAAAGTAACATTAGGTCCAAAAGGACGTAATGTAGTATTAGATAAATCTTTTGGCGCACCAACCATTACTAAAGATGGTGTTTCTGTTGCTCGTGAAATCGAATTAGAAGATAAATTCGAAAATATGGGTGCGCAAATGGTTAAAGAGGTCGCATCTAAAGCAAATGATGCAGCAGGTGATGGTACAACTACTGCAACTGTTCTTGCTCAAGCGATTGTTAATGAAGGTTTAAAAGCTGTTGCTGCTGGTATGAATCCAATGGATTTAAAACGTGGTATTGATAAAGCAGTTGTTGCAGCTGTTGAAGAGCTTAAAAAATTATCTGCACCATGCGCTGATTCTAAAGCCATTGCTCAAGTAGGTACAATTTCAGCTAACTCTGATGAAACTGTTGGTACTTTAATTGCTCAAGCAATGGAAAAAGTAGGTAAAGAAGGTGTTATTACAGTTGAAGATGGCACTGGTTTACAAGATGAGCTTGATGTTGTTGAGGGTATGCAGTTTGATCGTGGTTACCTATCACCATACTTTATCAATAAACCTGAAACTGCAACTGTTGAATTAGATAGCCCATATATTTTATTAGCCGATAAAAAAATCTCTAACATCCGCGAATTATTACCAGTGCTTGAAGCTGTAGCTAAAGCAGGTAAATCTTTATTGATTATCGCAGAAGATGTTGAAGGCGAAGCACTTGCAACATTAGTTGTGAATACTATGCGTGGCATTGTTAAAGTTGCAGCTGTTAAAGCTCCTGGCTTTGGTGATCGTCGTAAAGCAATGTTACAAGATATTGCAATCTTAACTGCGGGTACTGTAATTTCAGAAGAAATTGGTTTAGAACTTGAAAAAACAACTCTTGAAGATTTAGGTCAAGCAAAACGTGTTGTAATCAATAAAGACAACACAACTATCATTGATGGTGTTGGTGAGGAGTCATTAATTAATGCTCGCGTTGAACAAATTCGTAAACAAATCGAAGAATCAACTTCTGACTATGATAAAGAAAAACTTCAAGAACGCGTTGCGAAACTTGCTGGCGGTGTTGCTGTAATTAAAGTTGGTGCGGCAACTGAAGTTGAAATGAAAGAGAAAAAAGCTCGTGTTGAAGACGCATTACATGCAACTCGTGCAGCTGTTGAAGAAGGTGTTGTAGCCGGTGGTGGTGTTGCTCTTGTCCGTGCCGCAACTACTATTTCAGAACTTAAGGGGGCAAACGAAGATCAAAACGTTGGTATCAAAGTTGCACTTCGTGCGATGGAAGCTCCATTACGTCAAATCGTGACTAACTGTGGTGAAGAAGCATCTGTTGTTGTTAATGCCGTTAAAGGTGGTAAAGGTAACTATGGTTACAATGCCGCAACTGAAGAATATGGTGATATGATTGCAATGGGTATTTTAGATCCAACTAAAGTGACACGTAGTGCATTACAATATGCTGCTTCAGTTGCCGGCCTTATGATTACAACTGAATGTATGGTAACTGATTTACCTAAAGATGATAAGGCTGACTTAGGTGCCGCTGGTGGTATGGGTGGCATGGGTGGTATGGGCGGAATGATGTAATTCTTTTCGTCAGTACGAAATAAGCTTATCAATACAAACCACTCGTTTATGCGAGTGGTTTTTTTATGAATTTTTTCTTTAGTTATATATTCTCTTTATAAAATAACTGCAAAATAAAAATACCAATAATAATTTAAATTTTTAATTGATTAAATAAAGTATAGATAATAATCTGTTATACCAGCAAAAAGCTTGCTCTATACTTGATGATTATCATTTATTTTTTAATTTTCTGATTTTGTATGACTGTTTTACTTGTCAAAATCAGATGTTAAATAGATAATAACATTATGAAAAGATGAAATTTATCTTTTCTATAAGATCAAATTATTGTTCCAAACTTTATTTTTTTATTTAAAATAGAATTTAAAGTAATTAAATAATAAGTGAATATAGAAATAAGCAATTAAGGAAAGAAATAATGGGTGTAGCTCCAAGAAAAAAATTAGCCAATACAGAAGAAAAAGACTATTCGGTTAGACAACGTGAAAAAAAAGCAAAAGTAGAAACTCCACTTGCTAATATTCAAGAAAATACTTTTTTTAAAGTTATTTTTTCAGATAGTCTTTCACTGGAACAAAAAGTAGAAGAAGTTACTAATATTTTAGAATTTTCTGACAATAAGGAAATTGATCGGGCAAAAATTCAAGAATTTGATACATTTAAAGAATATCTTCAATCAATTTCTGAAGAGATGTCTAAACAACGTATTGAGATGACTGATACCGAAGTATTTGCTGAATTACAACGAGTGTATGCTGATTTTAATAATGATCTTAATGATTTTATCGAAAAAATAAAACCACTTACCGAACTCACCGATGCTTTATATAACTTACGCCAAAATGGTGAAACCCGAAATGCATTAGCTCAAATTAAAGCCGATCAAGAATGGGACGAAGAAAAAGTAACGCAAAAAGCAAATGTGCAAAGTGAAATTATTAATATTGAAAAACAAATATCTGAATTAAAAAAAGAAATAGAGTTATTACAACAGGATAAAAAGTTTTTTGGCCTAGGGAAAATTAAAGCCGCATCAAAAGCTAAAATTGTGACTAATGAAGAAAAAATAGCTAAATTAAATCAACAAATAAAAAACAAAAATAAAGAATTAGATGATATTCAGATAGAAATAACAAAGCGTCACGAGCAACGCTCTGAATCAATCGATGTTGAAAAATTAAAAGAGTTGCTAAATTTAACTTCAGAACAGCATACATTACGTCAAGCTGATATGGTTGAATCGGCATTAAAATTTGTGAATCAAGGTAAAGAGCGTTTTGGTGCAATTCGTAATCATCTTGAAAAAATGGTTAAACAGATTGAAGGACTTAGTGACAATAATGGCAATATGATACAAATTTATGCCATTATGAACGAAGCGACCAAAAAAGTAGAGAAAGTCCATCGTGAACGTAGACAAGAGCTTGAGAGTAAAGATGTTGGTGATAATTTGTTAGAGTCAATGAAGCTTGATGAAACACGCCGTAATTTGGATGAACACATTGATACTGTATCCACAGCAACTGTTGATACTATGCAAACCTATGGTGAATTAACAACTGAAGCTATTAAAATTCGTAATATGCAAGCAGCAACCAAAAAACAAGTTGAAAGTGCAAGAGCAATGCATTCAAGAGGCATCGCATCGGTTGCTTCACAACTCAGTGTTGTTGTAACAGCAGTTAACTCAGCTGCAATTAATGAAGCACAATCAATGGCCGGTAATACTTTAGCCGAAATGACTCGAGTAACAAATGACATTGCTAAAAATGAAGCTATTCGAATTGCAACTGGTCGTGATGAAATTAATAATGATTTAGAAGCCATGCTACAAAATTTAGCGGAATTTGGTGATACCCAAAAAGAAGCGACTGAAATCACCCGTGCGGCACTAGAAACAATGCGAGCAAATTTGGAAGAAATTGAAAAAATGTCCAAAGATGTTCAAAGTGATACACGAGAATTTATTGCGGTGACAGGTGATGTTTTATCAGAAAAATCTGAAACCAAAAAAGATAGCTCACATACTACTTCACCCTTTAAACTATAACAAAGGAATGCACAATGTATTTAGTTAGAGGGCGTGAATATTTAGCGCAATACCCTAATTTTACTTTAGTAGGAAGGGAACATGATTTAGAGAGAATATCGTCTATTCTCATACGAAAATCATCAAATTCTCTTTTGTTGACAGGGCCTGCAGGTGTAGGTGTTTCAATGCTTAGTCTTGGTTTACAGGCGGCTAAAAATAACCCAGATACACCATTTGATTTGATTGTAAAAAAATTATTTTGGTTAAATTGTGATGCTCTTTTTTCTAGCGGTGATAGTACTAAGATAAATAATGAGTTTCAAAGTATTTTAAAAAAGCTAATGCAAACTCCTGAGTCAGTGCTGATTATTACTGATACGGCTAATTTTTTAGAAGCAGCACATAATACAGGTAATGCTCATTTTATTAATGCTCTAAATAACGCCGATAAATCAAATAATTTTCAAGTTATCCTCGAAGTTCGTGATGATAAACTTAGTAGTGTGCTAAAGGCTAGCACGAATATGCCTGAACTTTACACACTTTACGATGTCAAAGAACCTACTGGGGATAATTTAAATTCCATTGTTACTACTGTTGCAAAGGAGTTATCTGGATACCACAAAATTGAAGTGGATCAAGATGCTATTGATGAAGCGATACATTTAACCTGTAAATATCGTGATAGTTTAGGTTTAGGTGGGGCACAGCCTCAACGTGCTATTTCATTACTTGATCGTGCGCTTGCTAGTTATCGTCAACTTACACATAAACAGCATCCAAAAATTGCTGAGTTACTGGGTAAGATCGAAAAAAGTACCAGTGAAACAGAACAATATGATTTGCGGCAGCAGCTTGAACAATGGCAGCAAGATTGGCAGAATTTAAAGTCTGAAATTAGTAAAACATATCAATATCAACGTGATGCTGAAACGTTACGCTTCAAACTGCAAGATGAAATCACTCAGTTACAAGAAGAAGAGGACAATAATAAAAATTCAGAATCAGTTGCTATAAAGACATTCGCGCAATTAACGGCTGGAGGATTTGACTCTCCAGCAGTCGCTAAATTAAAGGAAAAAATTCGACAAATTGATGCTGAAATTGCACAAAATAATGAACAACATCAAAAATTGGTGATGCTAGCCAATAAAGATTTGCGATTAAATCGCCAAGAAGTGATTGCTGAATTTAGCAAAGTTTCAGGTATATCAGCAAACAAATTAGATGAGAATGAAGTTGAAAACTTGATTAATTTGGAGGCAAATTTATTATCGCGAATTTTTGGTCAAGATAACATTGTTAAACATGTCGCCAATTCGGTAAAGGTGGCTAAAGTTGACACGCTTGAAGAATCAGGCCCTGCAATGTCTTACCTATTTTTAGGTCCATCTGGTGTAGGTAAAACTGAAATGGCCAAAGCTTTAGCGGAATATGTTTATGGTGACGAAAAATCGTTGGTTCGTTTTGATATGTCAGAATACATGGAAAAACATGCTGTTGCTAAATTAATTGGTGCACCTCCGGGATATGAAGGATTTGAAGCAGGTGGAATTTTAACAAACTCAGTTAGAACAAAACCGGTTGGAATCTATTTATTTGATGAGATTGAAAAAGCACATCCTGATGTCTTTAATATCTTTTTACAGATCTTATCGGACGGACGATTAACCGATAATGTAGGTCGAACTGTCGATTTTTCTGATATCATGATTATTATGACCTCAAATATTGGACAATCTTACTATTTGGATCCTAATCTTTCTGATGAGGCTGCATGTGAATTAGCGACAAATGAACTGAATAATACTTATCGTTCAGAACTGCTTAATCGTTTTAATGGACGAGAAAATATTCTTCATTTTAAACGTCTACCAATGGAAGTTATTGAACGGATTATTCGTCGAGAAATTGACAAATTAAATCAATCATATAGTCATCGTGGCTACACTATCGAAATAAAAGATTCTTGTATCAGTACATTCTGTCACGATCATTATGATATCATTCGTGGTGCCCGAGGATTGCCGGGTTATATAAAAACCAATGTTAGGCCATTTATTGTTAATCATATTTTGCAGAATCCTCATGATCAAGGAGTGTTTAAAGCAATTTATAACCAGCAGACACATAGTTTTGATATGGAATTTTACAAAAATTAAAGGAAGATAAGATAGAGTTAGTTTTCTGTAACCTTTATTAAGGAAAGTGATTGGTTTCGGACGTTATTTAAATTTGGATAAAATATATCAATCAATAAAACGTTCGAAACCTAACAGTATAAAAAGTATTTTTATTTGAAATATTAAACTGAAAGATGTTGATAAAGAGTTATTACTCCAATAGAAATAAGTACTAACCCGCCCAAAAGCTCAGCCCGTTTACCAATTAAACAACCAATTTTATTACCTAATAATAACCCAATAGTAACCATTGTACAGGTAGCGAGTCCAATCATTGATGCAGCAAAAAAGATATTAACACTTGCTAATGCTAAGCCAACACCAACGGCAAATGCATCTATACTGGTTGAAATTGCTGTGAAAATTAGCATTAGAAAAGATTTTTTTGATGATGTTAATTCATCTTCTTGGCAATTTCCATCTGATTGTTTCTGGCTGTTATATATCATATTAATGCCTAAAAATAGCATGACAGCAAATACAACCCAATGATCCCATTGTTCAATATATTGCAATGCAATATAACCAACTAACCAGCCAAGCAATGGGGTAATAGCCTCAACAACACCAAATAGAATACCAATTTTGAATGCGCCTAAAATTGGTGTTGATTTAAGTGAAATCCCACGACAAACGGCGACAGCAAAGGCGTCGGTTGACATTGCTAGTGCTAATAATAAAATAGCCCAAAAATTCATGACATATACTCTTGCTTATAATTATTAAAAATTTATTACTATTATAATAATGGGTGATGATTTATTTATTTGTTACTGAAAATAGATAATTTGCTATTTTTTTATCACCTTTATTTTTATAAAGTTCAGCTGTTTTTATAACGTTGTCTCGACGATTAGCATCATATTGAAAAAGTTGCTTAAACATTAAGTCAGCTATTTTTTTATCATTATTTTGGATTGCACAATAACCATATTGTTCATAAGCATCAGCTTTCCAACGATGACGATCGAACTCAATACTCTGTTCAAATTGTTTTTTTGCTTCTTGATAACGATCTCGACCACATAAAAAAGAACCATAATGGACATGATATAATCCATTACCTGGTTGCATTAGAGTAATACGTTTGTAAATCATCTCGGCTTCGTTGTATTCACCAACATGTTGATCAAACATTGCCATGGCTAACATAACTTGGGGATTATTTGGAGAGTATTGTGCAGCTAATTTTAGATTATAATGCGCTATTTTGATATTTTCTTCTGACTCATTTGCTTTAGCAAGATATCCTAATCCAAGTCGCATTCTAGCCAAAGCTGCTTTTTCTGGATCAAATTCATTGTTGTCTTTCATTTGGCAACCCGCTAGTACTATCATCAAAAAATAGCTAGTTATAACTAACAATTTCTTCATCTACCTCTCCTTTTTATAAAGATTTATCCTTATGCTGTTTGCTTAACAAGGTTCTGCTTTTTATAAAGAGTCCTTTTAGTGCGGTCAACAACTTCTCCAGCTAACTGGCCACATGCAGCATCGATATCATCCCCCCGTGTTTTACGAACTATTACGGTAAATCCATATCCCATTAATGTTTTCATGAAGCGATCAATTCGTGTATTTGAACATCTTGAATAAGGCGCACCAGGGAACGGATTCCAAGGAATTAAATTAATTTTGCTAGGTACATTTTTTAGGAATTGAGCAAGCTCATGAGCATGTTCAACGCCATCGTTAATTTGATTAAGTAATACATATTCAATAGTTACTTTTCCGTGATTTGCGTTTGAAGATGAAAGATAACGCAGAATTGAATCACGCAGCATAGACATATTGTATTTTAGGTTAATTGGCATAATTTCACTACGAATAGTATCATTAGGTGCATGAAGTGATATCGCTAGCGCCACATCAATCATACCGGCTAGCTTATCTAAAGCGGGAACAACTCCTGATGTCGATAGTGTTACACGCCTTTTGGATAAACCATAGCCAAAATCATCTAACATAATTTCCATAGCTGGTGCAACATTAGATAAATTAAGTAGCGGTTCACCCATACCCATCATAACTACATTAGTAATGGGCCTATCTGCTAATTTTCCGGTGACACCAATTGCATTTGATGCACGCCATACTTGGCCAATAATTTCAGAAACGGTTAAATTACGATTAAATCCTTGTTGGGCTGTAGAACAAAATTTACACTCTAATGCGCAACCAACTTGAGATGAAACACATAATGTTGCACGATCACGTTCAGGAATATAAACAGACTCAATCAGTTGGTTATTACCAACATCAAGTGCCCATTTTATTGTGCCATCAGAAGAACGCTGTTCTATGGCAATCTTCGGAGCTTTAATTTCTGCTAAAGTCTTTAGTTGTTCACGTAGTTTTTTATTGATATCGGTCATTTGATCAAAATTATCTACACCAAAATGATAGATCCATTTCATTACTTGATCAGCTCGAAACGGTTTTTCACCAAGTGATATAAAAAACTCTCTTAATTGTTGGCGTGTGAAGTTTAGTAAATTTATTCTTTCGTTTATGGAATTAGTTGTATTAAGATTCATTGTATTGGCAGCGTCTAAACAATTTTGAGACGTATTAGATGTAGATGTTGTTAACATAAGGCCTCGTTTTTACACATTATGGCTATTTCTTTTTTTAGGAAAAGGATTATACTGTTTTTAACTTAATCTGGCTATATAGAATATTGGCAATGCTTGAAAGATGAAGAAATCAACAATGTTAGAAAAAATAGGTGGTTTGACTTTAAAATTATCTTTACTTCTATTTCCTACTTTTACCATGGCACAACAGATCACATTAAATAAACTGATTGGACAGTTTGACGAAAAAAAAGATAATGATTTTATTGCGTTAGACTCAACTATACTACCTGTTAATAAAAAAGGAATGTATCTACAAAAAGAACCAACCGAACAACTTATAAAAGCCTACAATGACTTTAAAAAAGTTCATCCAGATATTCCTTTTATCATAGTAAGTGCAACGCGAAATTATACTTACCAAAACGGTATTTGGCAACGGAAATGGGATGCTTTATCAGCTAAAATAAATGACCCAGAAAAAATTGCTGAAGAAATTCTAAAATTTTCGTCTATGCCTGGCACATCAAGGCATCATTGGGGGACAGATATTGATATTACCAGCGTTTCATCAACATATTTTAAGGATGATAAAAAAGGTATTATTCTATATAAATGGCTTCAAAAAAATCTGCCTAAATATGGATTTTGCCAAGCTTTTAATGAAGGACGCAAAGGAGGATATCAACCTGAAGAATGGCACTGGTCATATAGACCTATTGCTAGTCAATATATTGACCAATACAAAACTGTATTGGAAAGAGATCCAGAAGTTATCATGAAAGCTTTAAGTTTCATAGGACACGATAAAATCAAGCTAGAAAGTCTAGTTAAAGAGTATGTATTAACTGTGAATGCTGATTGTTATTAATATATTTTTATTATTAATGTTTTCTCCAATAAGGCAAACATATTGTTACAATAAGGCCCCCACCATCACGGTTAGATGCTTGGATAGTACCGTTATGCATAATGACGGTCTTTCTAGCAATAGCCAGTCCTAGGCCATAACCTTTACCTAATTGTGGAGATTGAATACGGACAAAGGGTTCAAAAATACTTGATAACTTGTTTTCTTCAACTCCAGGACCTCGATCTTTAACTTCAATTTGTAAATACTTACCAGTTTCTTTTAATGAAACTTCTACGGCTTGCTTAGCTTTTGAAAAACGAATAGCATTGCGAATAATGTTTTCAATAGCACGACGTATTTGTTCTGAATTACCTTTAACAATTGGATGAGTAATAGATGATAAAGTAAAATGTACTTCAATTAACTGGTGATTAGCTTCATAATTAGCATCATTGATTACTACACTTATTAAGTCTTTTAAATCAAAATATTCATCAGTGCGATTATTCATTTCAGCACGAGAATAATTTAGAATTTCGCCAATTAACTGATCTAAACGTTCTGACTCTAACTCTATTCTAGCTAAAGATGTATCAATATTTTGTTTATTTTGTTGAGCAAGTCCAATTGCTAGTTGCAATCGAGCAAGTGGAGTTCTAAGCTCATGGGAAACATCATGAAGGAGAGACTGACGATCAGAAAGTAATATATTAAGTTGCTCAACCATCATATCAAAATCTTTACCTAATTCACTAAGTTCGTCACGCCTAGGTTTTAGTTTATTGAATAATCTAACAGAAAGATCTCCCTGAGATACCTTGAAAAAACCTTGCCTTAATAACCTCATCGGTCTAGTTAAATTCCATGCTAGAAAAAGGCTAAAAACAAGTCCAACACATATGCCCATTAATACAATGGGCAAGGGCATGTTGAACAATGCCTTTTTAACATGATCCTCTTTATCCTCTTTAAATGAAACAGAATAAAGAGTTCCGTCAGGAGCGACGGTCATGCGTTGATAAGCATATGTAGGTGTTTCTAATTCATCGGTTAAAATATTAACTTGATCATTCAGTGGAGAAACTAATTTTATTGACAGTAACGTTCTTTCTCGCTCAGGTAAATGTGCTATAAAATTAAGTGTTTCATCTTCACCAGCTACATGTAATAACTGGGCAATCATATCGACTTTCGTCGGCATATGATTGAGAAATCTTTGATTTTTATTTTCTACATAAATAGAAAATGCAATCCAAGTCAATTGGAAGGTAAGATAAAAGATTACCCCAAACGTGATAAGTATTTTCCAGAATAATCGATGATTCATGTCAAGCCTATTTGTTTGTTAACGAATACGGTAACCGACGGCTCTAATCGTCTCTATTGTCACATCATTTTGTGCAACTTGATGTAATTTTTGGCGAATATTGCTGATATGGACATCAACACTACGATCATAAAGTTCTCTTGCTCGACCAAGTCCAATTTCAGATAATTCTTCTTTAGTTACCACTCGTTCGCTATGCTTCACTAATAGAACTAATAAATTAAACTCGGTTGATGTCAAATCAATCACTTGTCCATTCCACGTACAAAGCCGTTGAGGTAGATCTAACATTAAACCATTAAAATGGTATTTTTTATCATCAACCATTTCGACCGAACGCTCATCAAAACGTCGTAAAACTGCACGTAATCTTGCTAATAATTCACGCGGATAACATGGTTTTGGAATGTAATCATCAGCACCTAATTCCAAACCCAAAACGCGATCAATATTATCACCCTTAGCAGTTAACATAATAACAGGCATATTACATTGTTGACGGATGCTTTTCAGGACATCAATACCATTAATATCTGGTAACATCACGTCTAAGATTGCTGCACGATATTTACCTGATAGCGCTTCATCAATACCATCTTTACCTAAATAAACACTTTTGATATTAAAACCTTCATTAGTCAAATATTCGCTAAGCATTTGTGATAATTCAATATCATCATCTATTAATAAAATATTTATCATAATCGCAATCGCCATTGTTATCTAATTATAGGTTTTTACATTATTGCAATAATAAAAAAAAAGTCAGGTTCTTTTACTAAAATATTACATATTTTAAACTATTCCTGATTATTTAATTCACTATTAAATAATGTAAAAAGGTTTAAGACATAACTATATGTATTAATATATTTTTTCACAATAACCACCATAACCATTATGCTACTTTCTAATGGTTATAAGTAGGTATTATTCAAATCTTAATTAAGATAGACTAAAATAGTCAGTTTACTTAACACTAAATGTTCCATCATTTAACATTACTAAAGTTAATATGGAGATAAAAAATAGAACAACAAGTAATCTGGCAACAATTAATTCAATTGGTAAAACATGATGTTTTACCTGCAGTTGGTTGTACAGAGCCCATATCTTTAGCTTTGGTTGCAGCTATTGCGATGCAACATAGTAGCAACAAACATTGAAAAAATTGATGCTTATGTTTCGCCTAATTTAATAAAAAATGGTAAGGTGGTAACTGTGCCAGGTACTGGTATGGTTGGATTACCTGTTGCTGCTGCCATTGGCGCAATCGGTGGTTGGGTATTATGAGCCTATTGATATGGCTATTTGTAGTATGATTCGTGATTTATCTGGTATTATTTGTGATGGTGCTTCAAGCAGTTGCGTAATGAAAGTATCAACTTCAGTGTCTTCTGGATTTAAAGCAGTATTAATGGCATTAAGCCAAATTAGAGTGATAGATAAAGAAGGAAGGAATTGTTTTTTGATAGCGTGGAAACATCAATCAATAATCTTGGTACCATTGTAGTCAAAGCATGAATATTTGCTTTATGATAAAATATTAGGCTTTTAGCGATTTTAATATAAGCAATCAGCATATTTTTAAAAAAATTACTGGACAATGTTATTTTTTATGCGTAATATTTCGTCCTGATTCTATGGTGGCTATAGCTCAGTTGGTAGAGCCCTGGATTGTGATTCCAGTTGTCGTGGGTTCGAATCCCATTAGCCACCCCATTTTATTAAATAGAAAAGCTAACGGCGAGTAGCGCAGCTTGGTAGCGCAACTGGTTTGGGACCAGTGGGTCGGAGGTTCGAATCCTCTCTCGCCGACCATTTTTAAATAAAAAGCTCGTTCATTTAGTTGAGATTTTTTGTTTCAAAATAGAATATTTTTTCATCTGTTTGTTCCAATATGCACAACGAAGTGATCCAACTAAGAAGAAAGTGTTGAGAACATATAACTTATTATAAATAAGTTGACTAATAATCCAATTATTTCAAAAAATAAAATACTGATTATTAATCATTGTGTTATGATAATTTGTTTTTCCGTTCGTTATTGTGGTTGTTTTGTCTTTTTAATATATAACGGCATGTTATTATATTCCTACCTACAAAAATTATTCTTATCTTACTTGTTTTATGGTGATATTTTGTTTTAATAGATAAAAATATCTCTTTATATAACCTCTATTTATTGGGAATAAATTATGAAAAATGTTGGTTTTGTAGGATGGCGTGGAATGGTGGGTTCTGTTCTTATGCAACGTATGGTTGAAGAGCATGATTTTGATTATATCAATCCTGTATTCTTTTCTACTTCTCAAGCAGGTCAAGCAGCTCCTATCTTCGGTGGTAAAACAGGTACATTACAAAGTGCAGATAATATTGATGCATTAAGGGCATTAGATATTGTTGTGACTTGCCAAGGTGGTGATTATACCTCAAAGATTTACGCAAAATTACGTGCAACAGGTTGGCAGGGTTATTGGATTGATGCAGCTTCAACGTTACGCATGGAAGATGATGCAATTATTGTTCTTGATCCTGTAAACAAAGCTAATATTCATGCTGCTTTAAATAGAGGTATTAAAACTTTTGTAGGCGGTAATTGTACGGTTAGTTTGATGTTAATGTCATTAGGTGGGTTATTTGCTGAAAATCTTATAGATTGGGTTTCTGTTTCGACTTATCAAGCGGCATCTGGTGGTGGTGCTCGCCATATGCGTGAGCTATTAACTCAAATGGGTATGCTAAATGCCGAAGTAGCAAAAGAGTTACAAGATCCGCATTCCTCTATTTTGGATATTGAGCGTAAAGTGACACAAAAAATGCGTGATGGTAGTTTACCTACTGATAATTTCGGTGTGCCATTAGCAGGAAGTTTAATTCCTTGGATCGATAAAGCGCTAGATAATGGACAAAGTAAAGAAGAGTGGAAAGGGCAAGCCGAAACCAATAAAATTTTGGGAACAAGTCAGATTATTCCTGTTGATGGACTTTGTGTTCGTATTGGAGCTTTGCGTTGTCATAGTCAATCGTTTACGATTAAATTGAAAAAAGATATTAGTGTGCCAGAAATTGAAAAGCTTCTTGCTGCACACAATGATTGGGTAAAAGTCGTGCCGAATGATCGTGATGTTTCGATGCGTGAACTTACCCCAGCAGCAGTAACAGGCACTTTAACAACACCTGTTGGGCGCTTACGTAAATTGAATATGGGCAAAGATTACCTTTCTGCTTTTACGGTTGGTGACCAATTATTATGGGGTGCGGCTGAACCATTACGTAGAATGTTACGCATTTTAGCCTAATTAGAAATAAAATAGAAAAACCCGATTTATCGGGTTTTTTCAGATTGATGACAAACCTCGATATAATTCGGGGTTTATTTTTTTATTTAAACCATAAACAGGATTTTTAATTTGGATTTTATTAAATAAATTAAAAAATGGCCTAAAAAAATGTAACAAAAATAGCTTTATCGCTATTTTCTTGATATTTTGAGCCGTTGCGGCCAATAAACACTGCATTTGAACCTGTGCTCTTCCCCTAAATCTTGCATAGCGATGTCCGTGGTGTTGTTTAGCATCAGCAAAACTGCGCTCTACGGTCTCTTTTCGCCGAGCATAGACTTTTTTACCCCACTGACTTAAACGAATCTCATTGGCTTTCTCTTTATATGCTTCCCAGATATGGCGTGTGATGACTTTCTGTGTATTTTTACTCTGTGTACACTGTGACAATAACGGATAGACTTTGCAGGTTGCTGCATCAGAATGATAATGACGATAACCTTCTCTGCTGGTAGTTTTATATATTAATGATTTCCCGTTTGGGCAAGTATAAGTATCGGTTTGACTATTATAGATAAACTGCTTTTTTCTGATAGGATTCGCACCATGACTGGCACGGCGATAACCCAACACCGGATATATCTGCTCTGCCAGTAGTAAATGGCAAATGGGCGCTGTAAAATAGCCTGCATCAAGACCCACACCAACCGGATTAAAGCCAAATCGCTCTAACTGGCGTTTTAATCGAGCCATATAAGGCTGAGAATCATGGACATTTCCCGCTGTAACATAGGTATCGGTAATTAAATTATGTTTGCCATCAACCGTTCGATGATCTAAGTAGAAGAACCCTTTAGGCTTACCTTCCCGATGCATAAAGCCACTATCCGGATCGGTAGTACTGACTTTGACATCCTTATATTTCTCTACCGTCGATGGCTTTAAGGCTTTTTTCCGTTTAATTCTCTTTCTTCGTTGATGGCTTGATTAAGCGCATCAACATATTGACTGGGCTCAACAATACGCTGCTCATTACGTGCCTTGCCTTTATTGGCATTTGCTTTTAGGTGAGTACTGTCCGTATATAAAACCCGACCACTTATCAACCCTTTGGCAATGGCTTGCTCAACAATATTATCAAAAATCTGTTGATAGATTTCACTGTCATTAAACCGACGGCGACAATTTTGGCTGAGTGTTGAGGCGTCAATCACTTTTTCGGTTAATCCCATTCCCAGAAACCAACGGTAAGCTAAATTGACCTGAATTTCCTGAACCAGACGACGCTCACTGGGAATACCAAAAAGATACCCCAATAGCATAATTTTAAACAGTCTGACCGGATCTTCTGCCGGACGACCGTTATTAGGGCAATAAAGTGGTGCTACCGCTTCTCGAATAAATTCAAAATCAATGACTTTAGCTATTTTACGAACAAGGTGATTTTGAGGGACAAGCGCATCTAACGAGATTTGCTCTATTTTTTCGGGTGTCGCTGGCGTTAGTTTTTTTAGCATAGAAGAATTCCTCTTATCATGGACTCTTCTCTATTAGATCAAAAAACTCGCCAAAAAGCGAGTTCTTTGTCATCAATCTGGAAAAACCCGATTTATCGGGTTTTTTATAACAATAGATTATGGTTCTTTTTCATTCAATAACGTCACTAATAGTGATCCATTAAATAAAGCTTGCTGCACTAATGCAAATGCGCCAATTGCTGAGCTGTCGTTAAGGGAAGAACAAGTGATAGTTAGGTTTTTCCGTAATCCCTCTAAGCTTTGAGCATTTAATGCACTATTAACAGCAGTTAATAGTATTTCGGGCGACTTGGTAAGTTCTCCTGCTAACACAATTCGCTGTGGGTTAAAGATGTTAACCATAATTGCAACTGCTCTACCAAGATTTTCACCTGCATCCTTAACTAACTTAGTAGCTAGTTCATCGCCTTGATTAGCATACTGACAGATATGATATATATCACAGTGTTCTAATGTTAACTTCGATATATAACCTTGCTCAATCATCTGTTTAGCTCGGTATTCAATTGCTTTATTTACAACTCGGTTTTCCAAGCAACCGAAGTTACCACAATGGCAACGTTCACCTAATGTATCTACTTGAATGTGCCCAACTTCACAAGCGCTTTGATTGTGGTTAGTAAGCAACTGTTGATTAACGATAACACCAGAGCCTACCCCGCGATGTACTCGGATTAAAATAGAATCATCAACATGTTGTGTTGAACCAAAATAACTTTCGGCTAATGCTAGACTTTGAATATCATTTCCTAGAAAAATAGATACATTGAATTCCTTTTGTAGTATCTCACCTAAAGCCCACTCTTTTACTTGAATATGTGGAGTGTATCGGACAATGCCATTAACTGAGTCAATCAAGCCTGGGAGTACAATAGATATTGCAACTAAATATTTTATTTTTTTGCTGTTTACCTGAATAAATTCTTTAATCAATGCAATTAGATATTCTTGAACTTGTTGTTGAGTAAAATTGATAAGTGAGCATCTTTTTGATGTAAGGCATTTAGCCCCTAAATCAAAAAGCTCTATTGTGACGTGGGATCGACTTAATTGTACGGCAATTGCTTGGTAATGTCCAAACTTAGCTTCGATTGAAACTGCAGGTCGTCCCCCCGTTGATTGTTGTGCATCAACTTCTTTAATTAATTTTTTTTTAAGAAGTTGACGGGTTATTTTGGTAATGCTTGCAGGAGCTAATTGGCTGATTTCGGCCAATTGAATACGAGAAACAGGTGCTTGCTGAACAATCAAACGGTAAATCATTGCATAATTTAGCTGTTTGATTAATTCAGCGTTGCCAACTAAGTTCAGATAATTAAATTTCATATATTACTCAATATTTTTCATTAACTATCTGATATTCTAGCGACTCACTTCTCCATTAACAACAGTTTTAATTATTGTAAAGTCACGATTAAATACAACAAGGTTTGCAATTTTACCCTCACTAATACTACCAAGATCTTTATCCACACCGATTGCTTTGGCAGGATATAGCGTTGCCATTCTTAACGCTTCATCTAGTGCAATACCGACATATTCAACTGTGTTTTTTACGGCTTCAATCATGGTTAATGATGAACCACCCAATGTGCCATTTTCATCAACACAGCGACCATCTTTATAATAAATGGTTTTACCTGCAAATACTCCCGACTCTAAATTAGAAGCGGCAAGTAGCATAGCGTCAGTAACTAAAATTAAATGATCTTGTTTTATTTTGTGACTATTGCGAATATTTGCCCAACTAACATGTTGACCATCAGCAATGATACCAACATAAACTTCTGGTTCATCATAAATTGCGCCAACTACACCAGGCTCTCGCCCTGAAATATAAGGCATAGCATTAAATAGATGCGTTCCTAAACGAATGCCATCATTAAAGCCACGACGGCAGTCATCATAATGACCATTTGAATGACCAACCGAAACATGAATGCCTGCATTAACCAATTGCTTGATGAAATGGCTTTCAACTCTTTCTGGCGCTAAAGTAATGATTTTAATTACATCAGCATTTTCGCAAAGGAAATTAATCATTTCTTTTGACGGCTGTCGAATAATATTTTCGTCATGAATTCCTTTTTTTTCAGGGCTGATATAAGGTCCTTCAAGATGCAATCCAAGTGCTTGATTAGGATGCGTAGCTAAGTATTCACGCATCACTTCAACTGCCTTTATCATAAATTCATCAGTTGATGTAATTAATGTAGGCAAATAGCTAGTACAGCCAGAAATAAGATTTGTGGCCTGCATGGCTTCTAATGTTTCAACGCTCAGTGCATCAAACGTTTCATTAAATTGCACACCACCACAACCATTAACTTGGATATCAATAAATCCAGGTGCAACAAGTGCACCTTGTAAATTTTCAATTTTGATATCTGTAGGTAATTCGTTTTGTTTACAGACTTTTGTAATTTTATCTCCATCAATAATAACAGCGTGGTTATCAAGGATCTCATAGCCTGTATAAAAACGGCAATTTGTTAATGCATACATTGAATTATCCTTTATAAAACGGTCACTTTAAGATTATCAGCTTCCATTTGTTTAAAATATTTTAGTGTTTTCACTTTAAGATCATCAGTACTTGGTTCATCACAAACAATAATTGATGCAGGATGCATTTGTAGTGCAGTGACAGTCCAAAGGTGATTAACAGATCCTTCAACACCAGCTTGTAATGCTAAACTTTTGTTATGACCACAAACTAATAAAATAACTTCCTGTGCATCCATTAAAGTTGCAACACCAATGGTTAACGCATGTTTTGGTACTTGATTCACATCATTATCAAAAAAGCGAGAATTAGCAATGCGTGTATCTTCAGTTAATGTTTTGATGCGTGTACGTGAACAAAGTGAAGATCCTGGTTCATTAAAAGCGATATGTCCATCTTGACCTACCCCCCCAACAAAGATATTAATTTTGCCGTAAGCTTTGATCTTGGCTTCATATTGACGGCACTCTTGATCAATATCTGGCGCATTACCATTTAATATATGGATATTGTTTTTATCAATATCAATATGATTGAAAAAATTTTCGTACATAAATGTGTGGTAGCTTTGTGGATGCTCTTCTGGAATACCAACATATTCATCCATATTAAAGGTTACAACATGTTTAAAGCTGACGTTACCTGCTTTATATTGTTTAATCAATTGTTGATACATAACTAATGGTGAACTACCTGTTGGCAGCCCCAATAAAAATGGACGATCTGCGGTAGGTTTAAACTCATTAATTTTATTAACAATGCGCTGTGCAACCCAGGCACCGACTTCTTGTGCATTTTCTAAGGGAATAAGTCTCATGTGCTGTTACCTCTTGTGATATAATTAAAAACTTTTTTCTTGAAATAAAATATGTTGTCTTTATTTTACTATATTAAACTAATTAATCAAAAAAAATGGTGATTTAAATCACAAAAAGAGAATAATTAATTTGCGAAGTAAAATAAATAATATAGAGTGGAATAATAATACTTAATTATCATCACTTAAAGATGTAAAATTTTATTACTTTTTATTATATACCCCTAATAACTATATGAGGTTAAACTTATGGGAATTTTAGCTTATATGCAACGTATCGGGCGTTCATTGATGGTACCTGTGGCAGTTCTACCAGCTGCTGCAATACTACTAGGAATTGGATATTGGATCGATCCTAATGGTTGGGGGCAAAATAGTATTGTAGCCGCTTTTTTAATTAAATCTGGCGGAGCAATTATTGATAATATGCCAATACTTTTTGCTATTGGTGTGGCTTATGGTATGTCTAAAGATAAAGATGGTGCAGCCGCACTTGCTGGGTTAGTTGGCTTTTTAGTGGTTACAACTTTACTGTCTCCTAGTTCGATTGCACTATTTAGTGGTATTGATACAAAAGCAGAAAATTGGTTAGAAAAAGTTCCTGCTGCATACCAAAAAATAAATAACCAATTTATTGGTATTCTCGTTGGTATTATTTCAGCTGAACTTTACAATCGTTTTAGTCAAGTGGAATTACATAAAGCATTAGCATTTTTTAGTGGTAAAAGGCTAGTGCCTATTATCGTATCGATAGTTATGTTATTGGTTTCTGCTGTTTTATATTTTATCTGGCCATCTATTTATGATGCATTAGTTGCTTTTGGTAAATATATTAAAGATTTAGGTTCAGTGGGTGCTGGTATTTATGGGTTCTTCAATCGTCTATTAATTCCTGTTGGTTTACATCATGCACTTAATTCTGTTTTTTGGTTTGACGTTGCAGGTATTAATGATATTCCAACTTTTTTAGGTGGACAAAAGTCAATTGATGATGGATTAGCTACAATTGGTATTACGGGTCGTTACCAAGCTGGATTCTTCCCAATTATGATGTTTGGCTTACCAGGAGCTGCGTTAGCTATGTATCATACAGCAAAAAAAGGTAATAAGGATAAAACAGCTTCAATTATGTTAGCCGCTTCATTTGCTGCATTCTTTACTGGCGTTACTGAACCATTAGAATTTGCGTTTATGTTTGTTGCGCCATTACTTTATGTTTTACATGCTATTTTAGCTGGTATTTCACTTTATATTGCCGCAGCGATGCAATGGATTGCAGGATTTGGTTTTAGTGCTGGCTTAGTTGATATGTTACTTTCTAGTCGTAATCCACTTGCTGTACATTGGTATATGCTTATACTTCAGGGTTTAGTGTTCTTTGTTGTTTATTATGTTGCATTCCGCTTTGTTATTGTGAAATTTAATCTTAAAACACCAGGTCGTGAAGATGAAGTGGAAACAACCCAAAGTGAAACGAAAAAATCAACGCAAGGTAATACAGATACAACAAAAATTGCAGAGCAATATTTAGCAGTTGTTGGCGGTAAAGAAAACCTAACCAATATTGATTCTTGTATTACACGTTTGCGTTTAGGCGTTAATGATTCGGAGCTTATTGATGAACAAGCTGCTAAAGCCCTTGGTGCAATGGCAGTAATAAAATTAGGTAAAACAGGGGTACAAATTGTGGTTGGTCAGCAAGCAGAAAAGATTGCAGATCAAATGAAAAAGTTAGTTTAGTTAATTAAAATAAGAGTTAAATCAAATTAAACCATAATCTACTCCTATTTAAGTATAATGAAAAAATAGAGTGGATTATTTATTTGATTTAATCATATACAAAATACTATTAGCTTATTTATAAATACTAGAATGTATTTATAAATAATCAGAAAAATCAGATAAAATAAATAAAACAAATAGTCTTATTGAACGATTTTTATTTAGGTATAATGCCTATTATTGCAGTGTAATATGTTGTATTTTAGTCTAGAATTAGAATCGAAAAATTACATCTTGAAGAGTTAATAATTGAGTTAATAACTGATTATTAATGACTTTACTAGGAATATTATGAGGTATTTGAATTAGATTTCTCGATTTGAGTGAAGATTCACATACGTACACATCATCAATATCATAAAGCTCAAGCATATTAAAAGTTGCAATATAATCACGCATTAAAATTTTATGGGGTTGTTGTTCTGGTAATAAATGGAATACACCATCATCAATAAAAAAAACAGAAATGTGGTTAATGACTGATATGGCCAATGCTATATCAAGAGCTTCTCGGCCTTTGGCATTTCCGTGAGGTGGTGAGCTAATAATAATTGCTAATTTTTTCATTTCAGTATCTTAAGTTAAAACTGAATAGTTCGATCTGTTGTTGCAATTGATTCACTTAGTTCTCCAAGGCCCGTTAAATGAAAATAATCTGCGAGATTATTTTTAATAACGCCACGCCTCTGAGCGGCAGCAACACAAACAGTTAAAGTTAAAGGGTATGTTTTTGCTAATTCCTGCCATGCAGAGATTAAATCAAATTCATCATTAGCGGGATCAGTATAACTGTTGCCATTATAAACACCATCAGCATAAAAAAAGATATTTTTAATGGTATGGGGAGTCTGTGACAGTAAAACTTGTGCAAATTGATATGCACAATAAGCAGATTGGGTCCCATAAGCAGGACCCATAACAACAAGAGTATAACTCAATGAATCAATCAAGTTAGTTAACTTGTTGTTCTTGATTTTGAGCTGGCTCTTGATTTTTATCATTTTTATCCCCATCAATGCCAAGCAATTCAACTTCAAAAATTAAAGTTGATGCAGGTTGGATTCCAGCTTTACCTTCTTGACCTGGAAGACTTTGGTCACCATAAGCTAAATCAGGTGGTACAACAAGTTTGATTTTTCCACCAATTCCGATCAACTGAATTCCTTCTGTCCAACCTTTGATAACAGCATTTAGTGGAAATGTTGCTGGTTCACCTCGATCATAAGAACTATCGAATTTACGTCCGTCAGTTAGTGTTCCTGTATAATGAACAATAACTGTATCTTGAGTTGTTGGATGACGATCTGAACCTTCTTGAGTGATTTGATAAAGTAACCCTGATTTTGTTTGTTTTACTCCATCTTGTTTAGCAAATTCTGCACGGAATTTCTCACCAGATGCTGTATTTTCAGTTTTTTCTTTTTCAAAGCGCTCTTTGTTTTCTTTTTGGATTCTTTTACCAAATTCATCTAAGATGGTTTTCACTTCATCTTTTGAAAGTTGAGAGGCATCGCGGAAAGTTTCATTAAAGCCACTGATTAAATATTCTTGGTCTGGTTTAATTTCATTTTGTTCTAAATTTGACTTCATGTATGTTGCAAATGATGAACCTAATGCATATGCTTCCTTTTGTGCATCAGTTGAAATTGTTACTTTATTTGATGAATTTTTTTCATCACAACCAGCTAATGTTAATACAATTGCGCTGCTTACTAACGTCATTTTAATCAATGATTTCATTCTACTTCTCCAGATTATAAACTTTTTGGGTAATTATCTTAGTTATTATATCTGATTTGATATAAGATAATAAGGGTTTACAAATCATTTATTTTATAAATCTATAGTAATCCATAGATAATATATTAAGGAAAGCATCTTTTGCAATTTAAATCATCCTTGAGTGAAAGTGGTATCCTCAGTTATAATGTTAAAAATTTATAGTAATAATGTATAAGGATAGCTATTTTGACTACCGAACTTAATACCCTTGATGTTGAAGAAATCATCAGCCTGTTACCTCATCGTTATCCGTTTTTAATGGTTGATAGAGTTCTTAGTTACGAGAAAGGTAAAACACTAAAAGCGATAAAAAATGTTACTGTGAATGAGCCATTTTTTCAGGGGCACTTTCCAAATAAACCCATTTTTCCTGGTGTTTTGATTTTAGAAGCAATGGCCCAAGCGACAGGAATATTGGCTTTCAAAAGCATTGAAGAGCTATCACCAGGTCAACTTTATTATTTTGCTTCCATTGATAAAGCTCGTTTTAAACGTCCTGTTGTACCAGGAGATCAACTTATTCTAGATGTTGAATATATTAAAGAACGTCGTGGTATTGCATTATTCCATGGTGTTGCAACTGTCGATGGTAAGTTAGTTTGTGAAGCTGAAATGATGTGTGCCCGTAAATAATCGTTTTTTAGCATTTCCCCCCAAAACAGTATTAAGGAATAACTATGGCAATGGAGATACATCCAAGCACAGTGATTGAAAAGGGAGCAAAAATTGGCGATAACGTCAGAATTGGTCCGTTTTGCTTTATTGGTGAGAATGTTGAAATTGGTGACGGTACTTTTTTAAAATCACACGTTGTTATCAATGGTCACACAAAAATTGGTAAAGATAACCAAATCTATCAATTTGTTTCGATTGGTGAGGTAAACCAAGATTTAAAATATCGTGGAGAGCCAACACGCACTGAAATTGGTGATCGTAATATGATTCGTGAAAGCGTAACTATTCACCGTGGCACTATTCAAGGTGGTGAATTAACGCGAATTGGTAGTGATAATTTATTGATGATTAATGCACATGTTGCTCACGATTGTCATATTGGTGATCATTGTATTTTAGCAAATAATGCCACTTTAGGTGGGCATGTTCAATTAGATGATTATGTAATTATTGGCGGAATGACAGCCGTTCATCAATTTTGTGTGATCGGATCACATGTTATGGTTGGTGGTTGTTCAGGTGTTGCTCAGGATGTTCCACCTTATGTTATTGCCCAAGGTAATCATGCAACACCTCATGGCGTAAATTATGAAGGCTTAAAACGTAGAGGGTTTAGCAAAGATGCTTTGCAGGCGATTCGCAATAGTTATAAAATCCTTTATCGAAATGGCTTATCGTTTGAAGAGGCAAAAGTTGAAATTGAAACCATTGCCAAGCAACACTCTGAAATCCAATTGTTTATTGACTTTTTTGCCCGTTCAACGCGTGGCATCATCCGTTAATGGCTAATGAAACAGTAGTCATTGCATTAGTCGCAGGAGAAGCCTCGGGCGATATTCTTGGAGCAGGATTGATTCGTGCGCTAAAAAATTACCATTCTAATATTGAATTTGTAGGTATAGCGGGTCCGAAAATGCAAGCCGAAGGCTGTAAAGCTTGGTACGAAATGGATGAATTATCGGTCATGGGAATTGTTGAAGTATTGGGTCGATTACGCCGTATTTTATCTATTCGCCGAGATATCACTAAACGCCTAGTTAAACTCAAACCCGATATATTTATTGGTGTTGATGCTCCCGATTTTAATCTTTCCCTAGAAGGAAAATTAAAGCAAGCTGGCATTAAAACGATTCATTATGTTAGTCCATCTGTTTGGGCTTGGAAGCAAAAACGCGTTTTCAAAATTAAGCGTAATACTAATCTTATTTTAGCCTTTTTACCTTTTGAAAAAGTCTTTTATGATAAGTTTGATGTTCCTTGTCGCTTTATTGGGCATAAGATGGCGGATGATATTCCTTTAAATCCAGATCAAACAACTATGCGTCAACAATTAGGTGTTCCCTTAAATAGCCTTTGTTTATCATTATTACCAGGTAGCCGTCATGCTGAAGTGACATTATTATCAGCACCTTTTTTAAAAGCAGCAAAGCTATTGCGAGAGCGTTATCCTAATATACATATTCTAGTGCCTTTAGTTAATGCTAAAAGACAAAAAGAATTTGAACAAATCAAAGCTCAAGTTGCACCAGAACTTAAAATACAGTTACTACATGGTCAAGCCCGTGAAGCGATGATTGCAAGTAATGCAGCAATCTTAGCATCGGGGACTGTGGCATTAGAATGTATGTTAACTAAGTGTCCAATGGTAGTTGGGTACAAAATGAAAGCATTCACTTTTTGGTTAGCTAAAAAATTAATTAAAACGCCTTATGTGTCTTTACCTAATATTTTAGCCGGTAAAGAGATTGTACCTGAATTGTTGCAACAAGATTGCACACCAGAAAATATCGCCAACTGTATTATCCCTTTTTTAGAAGGGGATAATTCAGTATTGAAAGACACCTTTCTATCTTTGCATAAACAAATCCGTTGTAATGCTGATGAACAAGCTGCACAAGCTGTATTGGATGTTTTAAATAAATGATATCCTAATGATAATGTTAGAGGATTTACCTTGTTGTTAGAATTTACTTACCCCGATGCTACATTAATTGCTGGTGTCGACGAAGTTGGACGAGGTCCACTTTGTGGCGATGTTGTTACGGCTGCAGTTATTTTAGATCCTAACAAGCCCATTAAAGGCTTAACTGATTCTAAAAAACTAACCAAAAAAAAACGAGAACATCTATTTGATATTATCAAACAAGATGCTTTAGCTTGGAGTGTTGCAAGAGCATCTGTGGACGAAATTGATAAATTAAATATATTACATGCTTCCATGCTTGCTATGCAGCGAGCTGTATCTAAATTACCTATTAACCCCGATTTTGTATTAGTTGACGGCAATCGTTGCCCCGATTTTGGTATACAAACACAAGCTGTAGTTAAAGGCGATTTATTAGTGCCAGAAATCAGTGCTGCGTCTATTTTAGCTAAAGTTACACGCGATCGTGAAATGGTTGAGCTTGATAAATTATATCCACAGTATGGACTTGCTAAACACAAAGGTTATCCAACTAAAGCGCATTTAGCTGCAATAAAGGAACATGGTATTAATCATTTATACCGTAAAAGTTTTGGACCAGTTAAGAGTTTAATATTATTTTAATTCACCATTGTTTATCAAGCGTTGTCAGCAATTGTGAGTTAAAAATAGAAACTGGTAAAATGACCATTTCTTGATAAGGAATTTTGTTTCCATTTCACGGCAGACGATGAAAGATTAAAATCTTTGATGGTTTGTAATTGGCCAATTTTCAATTTAAGTGCCTTATCATAAATTATTTTCCAAACTAATTGCTTTAATTTAGCAATTTCGCTATTAGGGTCTGTTGATCTTTTGTGTTCATATATTAATCAATAATACATTGGTAGCCACATAAGTATAAATGCCAGCAATAACATGCAGGCATAATTGCTTTCTAATTTATCATATCTTTTTGATATTGAACGATACTGCTTAATTATGTCAAACGTATTTTTAATTAAATGGCGATATTTATACATATATCAATCCATGCTATTAACAGAAAGGTGGATTTTAGTTGAGTTTCCTCCATAGTTTTTTCCTATCTGTTCTTAATGCTGAGTTGGTGAATTTTGAGCTATGTTGATGCGCTCACATAATAGAATCATCGAGGAAAGCCCATTCGAGATTAGCTATACTTAATAATTTTTTGATAATATATTAATATGCCTTTTCTAGACCATAAATTAAAACGTCTATAGACTGTATTCCATTAACCAAATATAGTTGATTAATTTCGCCAAGGAATACCCGTTCTCATTCGGAATCGTATTCCTTCAAATGTCATTATGCCATTTAAAAAATTACCATCAAAGATAACCTCCCCATTCATTATTACTCGTTAATGGCTATCTTACTTATAAAATTGATACTAGAATAGCAACTAGATTTATTAATAACGATCAGCGATAATCTTAACCCAATCTTACTAATAATTAGTGTTGTTATGTTTACCATTTATCATTCAAATCAAGTCGATTTACTCAAAACATTATTGAGTGAATTGATGCGCAGGCAACCATTAGAGGAGGTGTTTACACCTGATATAGTCATGGTGCAAAGCCAAGGTATGGCACAATGGTTGCAAATTGCGTTAGCGGATGAACTTGGTATCGTGGCTAATGTTGATTTTCTTTTTCCAACTCAGTTTATTTGGCAACTTTATCAAGTCTTGTTACCAGAGGCGCCAATTGAAAATAGCTTTAATGTTGAATCAATGAGTTGGCGTTTGTATTATTTGTTACCTCAAGTTATTAAACAACCTGAGTTTAGCGCGCTTAAACATTATCTTGATATTGATAAGCAAGATAAAAAACGGTATCAGCTTGCAACGCGTATTGCACGATTATTTGACCAATATTTAGTTTACCGTCCAGATTGGCTAGCAAAATGGGAGGCAAACCAGACTGTTGCCGAATTGAATCATCATTCTGATGAAACGTGGCAAGCGGAGTTGTGGCGAAAACTAATATCAATTAGCCAACCTTATCATCGCGCTAATATTTATCAACAAATGCTTGAAATGTTATTAAATAATAACTTTGAACGTTCACGTTTAGATGCATTACCTAACCGTATTTTTATTTTTGGTATTACTTCTCTTCCTCCTATTTATCTTTCGCTACTTTCAGCACTTGGCCAACATATTGATGTCCATTTAATGTTTAATAATCCGTGTAAATGGTATTGGGGCGATATTGCTGAAAAACAGTTGTCAGATATATTAAATACACCCGATAAAATACCCAATCCTCTGTTAACCTCATGGGGAAAACTTGGGCGTGATAATCTATTTTTGTTACAAGAATTTAATAATAAGCAAGATATTGAAGCGTTTGCCGATCAGGATCGTTCTTGTCTATTACATGCTATTCAGCAAGATATTTTAGAACTGTATCAAACCGATTTTGATAATAAAACTTTTGCCGTAACAGATAAGTCGATTTCGTTTCATGCCTGCCATAGTGAACAACGTGAAGTTGAGGTATTGTATGACTACCTGCTATCGGTTTTTGATGCAGATCCTACGCTGGAGTTGCGCGATTGCATAGTTATGGTATCAGATATTGATAAGTATGTTCCTTATATTCGAGCCGTCTTTGGTAATGCTGTTGAAAAGCGCTATTTACCTTTTACTATTTCAGATCAAAAAGCACGAAATATCGATCCTATCGTTCAAGGCTTTTTTGCCATTTTAAATTTTCCAAATAGTCGATTTAAAGCAGAAGAACTATTTAATTTACTTGAAATCCCTGCTATTGCCGAAAAATTCGCTATTAACGAATCTCAATTAACCTTGTTGCGAACTTGGATTGTTGAGTCAGGCATTCGTTTTGGACTTGATAGTGCACATAGTTGGTTATTTGGGCTTGAGCGGTTATTACTCGGTTACACGATGAACAGTGAACAAGGCGGTTGGCAACAAATATTACCTTATGAGGGTGCAACAGGTTTAGATGCCGAATTAATAGGCCAATTAGCCGAATTTATTAAAGTTGTAAGTAAGTGGTTTGCTATCTTAAATGAAGAAAAACCGCTAATTAATTGGCAACCTTGTTGCCTTGAATTAATCAATGACTTTTTTGTAAGTAATGTTCAACGTGAATCCATTTTATTGATGATCGAAGAAGAATGGCAAGAACTGATTAATAGTGGATTATCGGCTTGTTATACAGATAATATTTCTATCACTATTCTACATGATGCTATGCAATCACGCTTAGAGCAAAATCATTTAGCGCATCGTTTTTTAGTTGGTAAGATAAATTTTTGTACCATGATGCCAATGCGTTCTATTCCATTTAAAGTTGTTTGTTTACTTGGTATGAATGACGGCGATTATCCAAGAACGTCTCTTCCACTTGATTTTGATTTAATCGCACAACATCCAAGACGAGGGGATCGTAGCCGTCGCACAGATGATCGTTACCTTTTTTTAGAAGCAATTTTATCTGCGCAAAAACAGTTGTATATCAGTTATATTGGTCGCGATATGAAAGATAATAGTGAACGTTATCCTTCTATACTTGTTGATGAGTTTTGGGAATATATTGGCCAATATTATGGCAAGGCTAAAAATAATACAGATGGCACTACAAATAGCTTAGATTTTTTACGTGTAAACCATACACGCACACCGTTTAATCCCCAAAATTTTTTACAAGAACCCAAAAGCTATGCCGATGAGTGGTTACCTGCAGCATTGCAACAAGGTGAAAGTCAGTTATTTATTAGTGAAATACCAATTATTAGTATAGATAATATTAATCTTGATGAATTAAAACGATTTTACCAGCACTCTATTAGGCTATTTTTACAAAAACGGTTTAATTTTTATATAAATTATCTGGATGATACCTTACCAGATGCCGAAAACTTTAATCTTGATAGCTTAAAGCGCTATCAATTAAACTTACAGATTTTAAATGAATTAATTGCCAATAGATCGCAACAATCAGATGATTTCTATCAACGATTAGCGTTAACAGGTGACTTACCAGATGGTGCGTTTGGTGAAATTATTTATGATAATCAACTTGAATCACTGCAACCTTTGGCCAATAAAGTTGAGCAAGAACGTTTAGTTATGACAACGCAAGAAGTTAATTTAACCATTTCATCTAATGATCAACATTACCAATTACAAGGTTGGTTAACTCACATTCAAGACGATGGTATATTGACATGGCGACCGTCAAAGCTTTCGATTCGCGATGGTATTTCGTTGTGGATTGATCATTTGATTTATTGCATTTTAAATCCTGATAAAATTGATAGTCAAAGTCGTATGTATGGTCGGGACGATAATGAATGGCGATTTTCACATTTAAATGCAGATCAGGCTTTAGCCATATTAACTAATTTAGTTGAAGGCTATCTGCAAGGTATCAATGAACCATTATTAATGCCATTAAAAAGTTCGTGGAGTTGGTTAATTACAGCTTATGATAAAAAAACAGGTCAGATTATCGCTAGTGAAAGAGCTATCAATCAACTTTTAAATTCATGGCAAGGCGGATTTAACCAATCCGCCGAGTGTGACAGTTATTATACTCGTCTTTATCCTGAGTTAACCGATACACTGATTGAACAAATTATATTTACTGCTGAGCGATTTTTATTGCCAATTTTATTACATCAAACAACGGCAGAATAAGAGGCATTAGCATTATGTTTATTGATACACATTGTCATTTTGATTTTCCACCTTTTAGTGATTTTCTTGCTGATTCAATAAATAAGATTCGCCAAGCGAATATCGTTGGGTTAATTATACCCGCAGTTAGTGCTAACTATTTTGATGCTGTTTTACAACTTACGAATAAATACCATGAACTTTATGCCGCTTTGGGGTTGCATCCTATCTATCAACATACTATGGCTGATTTAGAACTATTAACCAATATTGTTAAAACAAAACCTAAAAAATTAGTTGCCATTGGTGAAATCGGGCTCGATCGCTACGATTTAAGTATCGATTGGCAACAACAATTATTATTTTTTAGGTCGCAATTAACAATTGCCAAACAGTTTGATTTGCCCGTTTTAATACATTCACGCAAAGCGCACGATATTATGTACCGTGAATTACACAAGGCCAATTTACCTTGTCGTGGCGTCATACATGGATTTTCAGGTAGCTATCAACAAGCCATGCAATTTGTTAAGCTGGGTTATTATATTGGTGTAGGTGGCGTAATTAGTTATGAACGTGCGAATAAAACTCGCAATACAATTGCTCAATTACCACTTAGCAGCCTAGTACTTGAAACAGATGCGCCCGACATGCCATTAAGTGGGCGTCAAGGTCAAGCAAATCGCCCTGAATATATCACTGAGGTTTTTAAAATATTGACACAATTACGCACTGAATCACCAGAACACATACTTAACACAATTTTAACAAATACCTTGACGCTATTTAGTGGAATCAATAGAATAAAAATTTAACAAGCAACTAAAATAAATTTACTATTATTATGAAGTTATTTTAGTAAACCAACGACAGTAGGTTTATATGGCTAGACAATTGAATCAACTATTTGCTCAATCTATTTCCTCCCTCACCCGATTATTTCCTTTGTGGGCAGTTTTGTGTGCGGTTATGGCCTATTTTTCTCCTGATACTTTTACACCTATACGTCCCTATACATCACAATTACTCATGTTTGTGATGTTCACCATGGGAGTTACATTAAGTATTGATGATTTTAGACGTGTAGTCACCAAACCTAAAGCGGTGGTTATTTGTACTTTGTTACATTACATTGTTATGCCGTTAACTGCTCTAATTTTATCAAAACTGTTTACAATGAGACCAGAACTATTGGTTGGCATGGTGTTAGTTGGAAGCGTAGCTAGCGGAACAGCATCAAATGTGATGATTTATCTTGCCAAAGGTGATGTTGCATTGTCTGTTACAATTTCATCTGTTTCGACACTTGTGGGGGTAGTTATAACACCACTGATAACACTACTATTAGTTGGAACAACAGTTGAAGTCCCTGTTTGGGGAATGCTTGTACATATTGTACAGATTGTACTAATACCGATTATATTAGGATTAATTGTTCACCATTTCTTAAATGCTATTGTTAAAAAATGTGAGCAATTTTTACCACTTTTATCAATGATTTGTATTTTATTAATTATTTGTATTGTAGTAGCAGGTAGCCATACTCAAATTGGCCAAGTGGGGGGCACTGTTATTTTTGCAGTTGTGATTCATAATGCGTTAGGATTGCTTGGTGGTTACTGGGGAGGACGTTTATTTGGTTTTGATGAATCAACCTGCAGAACCATGTCACTTGAAGTAGGAATGCAAAACTCTGCCCTTGCAGCTACTTTAGGCACCACCTACTTTTCAGCTTTATCAGCTCTACCTGCTGCAGTATTTTCTGTTTGGCACAATATTTCAGGTTCATTACTGGCTGGTTATTGGCAAGGTAAACCAGTAAAGAATAAGAAAAAATCCAATCATTAACAAATAATATTGTAAAATAGCATTCATCAGCTCTCTTTCTTAATCAACTCTAAGTAAGAGAGCTTAATTTTCTGAGCTTATATCCAACCGCTCCACTAGCATTTAAATTAATTTTAGGCCAAATTAAAATGAATAGCGAATTACAGTTACCACCGTTTGTCTATCGTATATTACCGTGGATTGCGGCGTTTGCATTCTTTATGCAATCACTTGATACCTCGATATTAAATACAGCTCTCCCCACTATGGCTAACGACCTCAATGAGTCCCCATTAAATATGCAATCAGCCGTGATAAGTTATGCTTTGACCCTTGCATTATTTATTCCTGTTAGTGGTTTTTTATCAGATAAATTTGGCACTAGAAATATTTTTGTCATGGCCGTTTCACTATTCACACTGGGCTCATTACTTTGCGCTTTATCTAATTCATTAATTTTTTTAGATATATCACGAGTGATCCAAGGTGTTGGTGGCTCGATGATGGTGCCTATATCACGTTTAGTATTGATAAAATCTTTTAAGCGTAGTGATTTTTTAGCTGCGTTAAATACAGCCACGATTCCTGGATTAATTGGTCCCGTTTTAGGGCCAGTATTGGGAGGATATCTAGTTGATATGGTAAGTTGGCACTGGGTGTTTTTTATTAATTTACCCATTGGTATTTTAGGTATAATAATTAGTTGGAAATACATGCCTAACTTAAAAGGCCAACACATGCCTTTTGATCTATTAGGCTTTATATTTATTGTTATTAGCTTTATTAGCGCCACTTTGAGTGTAGAGATTTTAAACCAAAATCAGACATATTATTGTCCATTACTACTTGCGACAATTAGTCTACTTTTTTTATTTATTTATCGTGAATATGCAAAAAAGAAACAAACTCCATTATTCCCACTATCGCTATTTAAAATCCGTACGTTCAAAATAGGAATTATCGGAAATTTAATTTGCCGATTAGGTATATCAGGAGTGCCTTTTCTTATTCCACTATTATTACAAGTGGGATTTGGTTATTCAGCTATTTTTGCCGGCATTATGTTGATGCCAATGGCCATTGCTTCAATTTGTACTCGAATCTTTATTCCACGTATTTTAGCACGTTTAGGTTACCGTTTCGTACTAGTTACTAATACAATTTTAGCTGGCATAATGATTATTTTAATGTCCGTATTAAATTTATCGACACCACTTATTCTTATCAGTTTATTGCTATTTTGTATCGGTGGAATCAACTCCATGCAATACACGTCCATGAATAGCATAACCTTAGCTAATCTAGAAAACGACAATACAAGTAGTGGCAATAGCTTAATGGCAGTAAATCAACAATTAGCAATTAGTTTTGGTACCGGATTGGGTGCTGTTTTATTACGCTTAATTAGCACCACAACAAGTACTATTCACTCATTTCAGTTAACATTTGTTATACTTGGTATGATTACCGTTTTATCAAGCATTATTTTTGCACAATTAAAAAAAGAAGACGGACAAAATCTAACCAATCATCAGCAAGAAATAAGGAGATAAATCTATGTTCCAGTACCAAATCATCCCAGTTACAGCTTTCCAAGAAAATTGTAGCATCATTTGGTGCGATCAAACCATGGAAGGTGCATTTATTGATCCCGGAGGTGAACCCGAACTGCTTATAAAAGCGGTTGAAAAGCTAGGCGTTAATATTAAGCAGATTTTATTAACCCATGGACATTTGGATCATGTCGGTGCTGCAACTATATTGGCTAAACATTATGATGTGAAGATTATTGGACCAAGCCAAGAAGATGAATTTCTATTAACAAGTTTACCACAACAAAGTACACAATTCGGTTTTCCTTATACTGATAGCTTTTTGCCTGATCGTTGGTTAAAAGAAGGTGAGCAGATTCAAGTTGGTAATATTAGCCTTGATGTACTTTTTTGCCCGGGTCACACTCCGGGACATATTGTTTTTATTAACCATTTGGATAAGCTGGCTTTTGTCGGCGATGTATTATTTAAAAGTAGTATAGGAAGAACTGATTTTCCACGAGGCAACCATGCCGATTTAATTTCATCAATCACTAATAAATTATTACCACTTGGGGATGACTTTATTTTTGTACCAGGCCACGGACCTATGTCTAGTTTTGGTCATGAACGAGTTAGTAATCCTTACTTAGTTTAAGTAACAAATTATTTTAATTATCACACTCTTTATTTTAGAGTGTGATAAAAATATCCTATATTCCACTCCAATGTAAACAAATTAAAAACAAAAAAGTTTACAACAATAATAATTGCGCTATTATAGTTCTACTATTTATATAAAAGGTAGAAAATAATGAAACTTCAACCGACTTCGTATTATCCAACATTTATCACTACACTTGTAAATTTATCTTCTTGGCAACGTAAATTATTAACCACAACAAGTGCAGCATTACTTTTAGGATTAGCCGCTAACATTAGTATTCCAACTTACCCTGTTCCATTTACATTACAATCATTGGCTGTATTGTTAACTGGTGCTTTTTTAGGTCGTAAACTAGGTGCATTAGCAATACTCCAATACCTTATTTTAGGTGCAATTGGGTTACCGCTATTTGCCAATGGTAGTGGTGGAATTATGGCGTTAGCATCACCATCTTCAGGTTACTTATATGGCTATGTATTTAGTGCCTATTTAGCAGGGTTTGCAGCAGAAAGAGGTTATGATCGTCACTTTATTTTAGGTTTAATTGCATTCGCTTGTGCGCATCAATTGTTATTTGTATTTGGCGTTGTCTATTTAATGGGCTATTTACACATCACGCTAATTGATGCTTTAAAAGTGGGTTATCTGCCATTTGTTGGTGTGGATGCGCTTAAATTTATTATTGCAACTTGTGTAATGTTTTCGCTATGGCGCTATCGTGCTAAAAAACAATAATATCCAATGTGGAGATATTATCTTCCAAAGCCTAAAAAAAAATAATGCTTTTAATGGCGCTGTAAGCCTTTCAGGTGCATTGTCAAAGATAGATGAAATAACCAAAAGTATTAATCATGTTGGTTTATATATTGGAAATAATACCGTTATTGAAGCAACGCAAAACTATGGCGTGATTGAACAATCGTTTACTAATTTTATTTGTGCAGCTAAGCACAATATCATTGGTAGAATCCATGATTTAGTTGTTATTCAAAATGCATTAAGACGGGTAAAGAAATGCTTGGGTTCACCTTACAATCACAGCTTTCATCCCAATGCAGATGGGTTTTATTGCAGTGAACTAATTACTTATGCCTTTAAAACTGAGCAAGGTAATAATTATTTCGCATTATATCCAATGAATTTTAAAGATTTAGCGACAAATGAGATTTTATCTTATTGGGTTGATTATTATCGCGATCTAAATCAGATTATTCCACAACATGAACTAGGATCGCACCCACAGCAATTACTTAGACAACGCCATTTATTCAAGACAATCCTAACACTTGAATGATAATAAAAGGAGGAAATTTTACACAAAAAAACATTTAAAATAATTTAACTATTGACATAGCGCCATTAAATCTATAATATGCGCGCTACATTTCGGTTCCTCCATAGTTCAGTCGGTAGAACGGCGGACTGTTAATCCGTATGTCACAGGTTCAAGTCCTGTTGGAGGAGCCAACTTTCAGATTTTCATATTTATCTTTCCCTGTTGTTTCATATTTTAAGTGATTTCTTTTTACCTATTTTTTATCGTGTTAGTTCAAAATTCTGTATTGCAATTGCAAATAAATTATTCATAATAACTCAAAAATAAATTTATATCCTTTGATATAAATTTTATCAAATCATAATGTTAATAATGATATTTATAGACAAGGAGGAGTTATTAATGCATATACATTTTATTATTCATGAGGATTTTGAAGCGCCCGGAGCTTATGAACAATGGGCGATAAATAATCATCACACTATAACTTATTCTCGCGTTTACCTTAATGAACCACTTCCTAATAGCATTGATGATATCGACTTTCTTATTGTTATGGGCGGTCCACAGTCACCATCAACGACCAAACAAGAATGTGCTCATTTTGATTCTAAAGCAGAACAAGCCATTATTTTATCAGCAATAAAAGCAGAGAGAGTAGTCATTGGTGTATGTCTTGGTTCACAATTAATCGGCGAAGCTATAGGGGCAAATTATAGCAACAGCCCAGAAAAAGAAATTGGCAAATTCCCTATTATGTTAACTCAAATCGGTAAAACAAATCCTTTGTTTACTGATTTTGGTAGTACATTAGAAGTCGGTCATTGGCACAATGATATGCCAGGTTTAACCAAAGATGCTCAAATTATTGCGTATAGTGAAGGGTGTCCTCGTCAAATCATTGCATACAGTAAATTTGTTTATGGTTTCCAATGCCATATGGAGTTAACACCTGAAGTAGTCGAATTATTAATTACCCATTCACAAAAGGAACTTAGCCAAGCAGAAAAATACCGCTTTGTCGATACACCTGATAAGCTTCGCTCTCATGATTACACTGAAATGAATCAAAAACTTTTCACTTTTCTCGACAAGTTAAGCCAACGCTATCTGTCACCTTTAGAAAAATAACTGATTATATCTTGTCGATAAGGGAATGGAAAATATGCAGGATATTATTATCGATAAACCGATAAAACGCAGTAAATTAAGGCTAAAATTAGGCAAAGAATATTTTATCTTAAAACGAAAATTTGATTGGTGGCGACATCGTAACGCATATTGCACTGTCGACATAAATAATAATACATGTTGTTATTCACACAAAAAACATCAGTCTGTTTTATTAAGACAACTAAAAGATGTTGATATGTATTTACAATATAACAAAATCACTAATCTTAGATTAGCAATTGAAAAACTTAATGGTTCAATCATTAAGCCTAATCAACGTTTTTCGATCTGGCAAAAAGTAGGACGCCCATCCAAAAAAAGGGGATTTTTAGAAGGACTATCATTACATAATGGACAGATAGGCAAAGATATTGGTGGAGGATTATGCCAATTAGGTAATTTGATTTATTGGATTGTATTACACTCCGATCTTACAATCATAGAACGTTGGCGTCATAGTTTTGATGTTTTTCCCGATATTAATCGAACGATTCCTTTTGCTTGTGGCGCCACCTTATCTTATAACTATGTAGATTTACAGTTAATCAATAAAACCAATAGCACTTACCGGCTTAATCTTTGGCTTGATGATCAATATTTACATGGCGAATTACTTGCTGATACCCCCTTAAGTAATCATTATGAAATCCTAGAAACCGATCATCGTATTGAACAACAATGGTGGGGAGGTTATACCAGACATAATAAAATATGGCAACGTAAAACACATTTAATTGATAACCATGTTGAAGAAAAGCTCATCAGCGAAAACCACGCAATTATGATGTATACCCCATTTATAGCAAATAATGAAGACGAATTGAAAAAGCAATAGTCATTCTGATAACAGATAGTCACTAGCTATCTAAGTGATAGTTTGAGAGCTATACTAATAGCCCGTATACTCATGAAATAAAGTAGTTAATAATACCTAATATATGAAAGGAGCAAATTTCATGGCTTATACTTTACCTCCATTACCTTATGCTTATGATGCATTAGAACCTTATATTGATTCTGAAACTATGCATCTGCATCACGATAAACATCATCAAACCTATGTGAACAATGCAAATGCCATTCTTGAAACTTTGCCAGCTGAATTAAAAGAACTTTGCCCTAGCACTTTGTTAAAAAATTTAGATAAAGTACCTGCTGACAAAATTACGGGTATTAAAAATAACGTAGGTGGTCATGTTAATCACACTCTTTTCTGGGAACTATTAAAAGTTGGTACTGAACTAAAAGGCGACCTAAAAGCGGCCATCGAAAAAGATTTTGGTTCAGTTGATGCATTTAAAGAAAAATTTGCAGCAGCGGCAGCAACTCGATTTGGTTCAGGTTGGGCTTGGTTAGTATTACAAAATGGTAAACTTGAAGTCGTTTCTACAGCCAATCAAGATTCACCGATAATGGGCGAAAAATTTGCTAGTGTTTCTGGTACGCCGATTTTAACACTAGATGTTTGGGAACATGCTTATTATTTGAAATATCAAAATCGCCGTGTTGATTACATTGGTGCATTTTGGAATGTAGTTAATTGGGATAAAGTTGCTGAGCTATACGCTGAAGCAAAAAAATAACTCGATTGTACTCATATCCTTTTCATCTTAAAAAGTGGCGCCTAGTGCGCCATCTTTTCTTTTTGAGCAATGCTTTATTTACTGAGTCAAAGTCAAAAATAGTAATTGGCAATTGCTAAATTATGCCCAAATCCGCTACAATGGACGCTTGTTTAATAAATCATAAAACAGAGCAACTCCATTTAAATCATGTTTGAAATTAATCCAGTTAAATTAAAGATAGCAGAACTTACCGAACGCACAGCCGTGATTCGGGGGTATCTTTGACTATGATCTAAAAAAAGAACGGCTCGAAGAAGTCAATGCCGAGCTAGAGCAATCCGAAGTATGGGCCGATCCAGAAAAAGCACAAGCGTTAGGTAAAGAACGCGTTGCACTTGATGAAATAATCAATACCATTCATTCATTAACTCAAGGTCTTGACGATGTTGAAGGCTTGCTTGAACTTGCTATTGAAGCTGAAGATCAAGATACTTTCGATGAAACTAATTTTGAACTTGAACAGTTAGAGAAAAAACTGGCTGGACTTGAATTCCGACGAATGTTTTCTGGTAAATATGATAGTGCAGATTGTTATTTAGATATCCAATCAGGCTCAGGGGGAACTGAAGCACAAGATTGGGCAGAAATGTTACTTAGGATGTATTTACGCTGGGCTGAATCAAAAGGTTTTGCAACTGAAGTGATGGAAGTATCGGATGGTGATGTTGCTGGTATCAAATCGGCAACGATTAAAGTATCGGGTGATTATGCTTACGGTTGGTTACGCACAGAAACTGGAGTACACCGCCTAGTTCGCAAAAGTCCATTTGACTCAGGCAATCGACGCCATACCTCGTTTGCTTCTGTATTTGTTTATCCTGAAATTGATGATGATATTGATATCGACATTAACCCTGCCGATCTCCGTATCGATGTATACCGTGCGTCAGGCGCTGGTGGTCAACATGTAAATAAAACTGAGTCTGCTGTACGAATCACTCATATTCCTACGGGTATTGTTACTCAATGTCAAAATAACCGTTCACAACACAGCAATAAAGATCAAGCAATGAAACAGTTAAAAGCAAAACTGTATGAGCTTGAGATGCAAAAAAAGAATGCTGAAAAACAACAAATGGAAGAGACTAAATCTGATATTGGTTGGGGAAGCCAAATTCGCTCTTACGTACTTGATGATTCGCGTATCAAGGATTTGCGTACTGGCGTTGAAACTCGTAATACACAGGCCGTATTAGATGGCGATTTAGATCAATTTATTGAAGAAAGCTTAAAAGCAGGTTTATAAACCGCTTGGTTATAAATAAAAGGTAAAACTATGTCAACAGAGCAGCAAGATCAACAAAACCAAATTGAAGAGTTAAATAATGAACTAAAAGTACGTCGCGAAAAGCTCGCTCATCTTCGCGAACAAGGTATTGCTTTCCCTAATGATTTTCGCCGTGATGCGATTTCTAGTGATCTCCATAAACAATATGGCGATAAAACTAACGAAGAACTGATTGAAAAGAAAATTATTGTAACTGTGGCTGGCCGTATGATGATGCGTCGTATAATGGGTAAAGCTTCGTTTGTTTCTCTACAAGATGTTGCTGGACAAATCCAACTTTATGTTACTCGTGATGATCTCCCTGAAGGTTTTTATAACGAGCAATTTAAAAAATGGGATTTGGGAGATATTGTCGGCGCTAAAGGTTACCTATTTAAGACTAAAACTGGTGAGCTTTCTATCCACTGTGAAGAAATTCGTTTATTAACTAAAGCTCTTCGCCCATTACCTGATAAGTTTCATGGACTTGCCGATCAAGAAATGCGTTACCGTCAACGTTACTTGGATCTTATCACAAATCAAGAATCAAGAGAGACTTTTAAAGCGCGTTCCAAAGTTGTCAGTGAAATCCGCAACTTTATGATTGAAAACCACTTTATGGAAGTCGAAACACCAATGATGCAGGTAATTCCGGGTGGTGCATCAGCTAAACCATTTATTACGCATCACAATGCGCTTGATTTAGATATGTATATGCGTATTGCGCCAGAACTTTATCTAAAACGATTAGTTGTAGGCGGCTTTGAGCGGGTATTTGAAATTAATCGCAACTTCCGAAATGAAGGCGTATCACCAAGACATAATCCAGAATTTACCATGATGGAAATGTACATGGCTTATGCTGATTACAAAGATCTGATCGTATTAACAGAAACATTATTCCGTCGTTTAGCTATTGCGGTAACAGGTGATGCTGTTGTGCAATATGGTGAACATACGTTTGATTTTGGTAAACCATTTATCAAAATGACCATGCGTGAAGCCATTTGCCATTACCGCCCTGAAACCAATAATGCAGACTTAGATGATTTTGATAAAGCTTGTGCTATTGCACAGTCAATTGGCATTAAAATTGAAAAAGGTTGGGGACTTGGTCGTGTTGTGACTGAAATTTTTGAAGAAGTGGCTGAATCGAACTTAATTCAACCAACTTTTATTACCGAATACCCAGCAGAAGTATCACCGCTTGCTCGCCGTAACGACGAAAATCCATTTGTAACAGACAGATTCGAGTTTTTTATTGGTGGTCGTGAAATTGGCAATGGATTCTCAGAGCTTAATGATGCTGAAGATCAAGCTCAACGCTTTGCTGATCAAGTATCACAAAAAGATGCGGGTGATGATGAAGCGATGTTTTATGATGAAGATTATATTACAGCGCTGGAGCACGGTTTACCGCCTACAGCAGGACTTGGGATTGGTATTGACCGTACGGTGATGCTATTTACCAACAGCCATACAATTCGTGACGTAATTTTATTCCCAACCATGCGTCCAATCAAATAAAACGGTTTATCATTAAAAACACATTTATTTTTGGATAAGTGTGTTTTTATACTCAAACACATGCTTACCTGAAACTTTTTGACAAAAAACAGCGATAAGCATATAAAAACAAAAAATCCATTGAATATAAATACTGCATAATTCTATACATGGATTTTGAGCTAACTGTGAAGTTTGATAACCACCGTATTGATTAAAAATGCAAAAATAGGTTTACCACCAAAAAAATAGAAAGGCTAAAAAGAGTGATAGATTAATACAGTTATATTATAAATATCGTTGGCTATAAAAATAACCAACGATATAGCAGTTAATTTAGTGGCTATTAGTTGATTTGACTTGATGTGGCAAGATAAGATTTAACACAATAGCTAAAATACCGCACAAACTAATACCTTGCAGTGTATAAGAGCCAAAATCAAAGATCATCCCTCCAATACCAAAAACTAAAACTAATGAAACAATACACATATTACGCGGTACAGATAGATCGACTTTATGTTTCACTAAGATATTAATGCCCACTGATGCAATAGAACCAAACAGTAATACCATAATCCCCCCCATTACTACAGTTGGAATTGAACTTAAAAATGCACCAATTTTTCCGATAAAAGACATTAAAATTGCCCAAAAAGCTGCCCATGTCATTACTCGAGTTTTGAAATTGCGAGTTAGCGTTACTGCACCAATCACTTCTGCATAAGTAATACACGGTGGTCCACCAAAAAATCCTGCCATCGAAGTTGCTAGCCCATCACCAAGTAATGTACGCTGTAAACCGGGATCGCGTGTATAGTCTTTACCTGTTACCGAACCAATCGCCATAATATCACCAACATGTTCAATGGTTGGCGCAATTACAATCGGGATCATATACAAAATGGCTTGCCAGTGAAATTCAGGAAAAGTGAAATCGGGAACTTTAAACCATGGTGCGTCAATAATAGGCTGGAAATTGACAATACCAAACATGCAAGAGAGCGTATAACCAACTACAATACCCGAAATAATAGGTAATAATTTTAAAAAACCTTTTGCCCAAATGGCAACCACTAAAGTTGTTAATAATGATACCATTGAAATAATAATCAATTGATAATTTTCAGCTTGCAGTCCACTGTTTTTACCCATTGCCATACCTATAGTAACAGGCGCCAATGATAAACCAATAACCATAATAATTGGTCCAGTTACAACTGGCGGTAAGATACTATCAATAACATGTTTACCATTTATTTTTACTAAAAAAGAAAAAAACATAAATACAAATCCCGCAGCTATTAAACCGCCTAAAGTAGCAGGAATCCCCCATTGAGCAACACCAAATGAGATAGGAGCAATAAAAGCAAATGACGAAGCTAAAAATACAGGAACTTTACCTTTAGTTGTCAATTGAAATAATAAAGTACCTACTCCAGCAGTAAAAAGAGCTACATTTGGGTTTAACCCTGTTAATAGTGGAACTAACACCAATGCACCAAATGCGACAAATAACATTTGCGCTCCAGTAAAAATATCTTGCCAAGAATGTTTATGCAGTGATGTTATATTTTTTGTTTTATCTGTTGTGATATTGCTCACATCTCGCCTCTCTTACTTAACGAAATTTATTGTATAACTTGCCTGATTAACAGGCATAAAAAAACCGGATTAACCGGTCTAAATTTTGAGATTTTATTTTGTGCCGAAGATTTTGTCTCCAGCATCACCCAGTCCAGGTAGTATGTAGCCTTTTTCGTTCAACCTCTCATCAATCGATGCAGTATAAAGTTCAACATCAGGGTGAGCTTGTTCAAGCACTTTAATACCTTCTGGTGCAGCAACTAAAACTAATACTTTAATATTTTTACAACCTGCTTTTTTAAGCAAATCGATTGTCGCCACCATTGAGCCACCTGTAGCTAACATTGGATCAACAACTAAAGCCATTCGATCTTCAATATCCGAGGTTAGTTTTTGAAAATAAGGAACAGGTTCTAACGTTTCTTCGTTACGGTAAAAACCAACAACGCTAATACGGGCACTTGGCACATGCTCAAGCACACCATCCATCATACCTAAGCCAGCACGCAAAATAGGTACAACCGTAATTTTTTTACCCTTAATACGTTCTACTTGAACAGGTCCACACCAACCATCTATTGTTACTGTTTCGGTAGGTAGATCAGCAGTTGCTTCATAAGTTAATAAACTGCCAACTTCGCTGGCAAGAGCACGAAATTCTTTGGTACTAATATCGTGTTCACGCATTAATCCAATTTTATGGCGTACAAGAGGGTGTTTTACTTCAACTATTTTCATGGATGGCCTCAGTGTTATTTTCTATAATCTGTTAGCTGGTATAAATAACCACTGAGCGATAATTCTAACATAGTTATCACTTTATGAAAACCTGAAATCAACAGCCTTATAGGCAATGTAAATATTGATAAAAAATAAAAATAAAAAAATTTAACGATAAAAATCAGTTTTATTTTCGTTTTTTTTTCATTAAAATAGCGGCCCCAAATAATTTATTTCAGTAATTAATTAAAAAAAGGAATATAGGAATGAATTGGTTTATTGATTGTATTACAAAAAATTATGCAAATTTTAATGGTCGAGCTCGTCGTAAAGAATATTGGATGTTCGTTTTATTCTATATTATTTTAACTTTCATCACGATAATCATTGATAAAATGATTGGAAGTCCCTTAGCTATAACCGCTATCTTAGTGTTGGCATTATTCCTTCCTAGTTTAGCTGTTACTGTACGCCGCTTACATGATATAAGTAAATCAGGTTGGTGGATTTTGTTACAATTTATTCCATACATTGGTGGTATTATTATATTAGTATTCTGCGTAATGGACTCAACACCAGGCAGCAACCAATACGGTGAAAACCCTAAAGGGTTGTAATTATTACTAATAACCTTATCACTAAACGTGGTAAGGTTAAATCATTATCAATGTCATCTTCTACTTTATTAAATACTTTCTCCGTTTAAATACTCAACAGGTAAATCAATCACTTTTTTATCAATTTGTTCACCATTAATCCGTTTTAATAACAGCTCCGCTGCAATTTTTCCCATTTCAATTCTCGGTGTTTGTATAGATGCCAATTTGGGATTCATAAATTGACCAATTTGGTGTCCATGAAATCCAACAATCGCTATCTGTTTTGGCACTTCAATCCCCACCCGTTGGCATTCAAGTAATACCCCTAAAGCCAAATCATCATTGGTACTAAAAATACCATCAACACAAGGAAACTCTTTTAAAATTTGATGTAAAAATCTTGCCCCTAATTCATAAGATGATGCTTCTTTAGTCGCTAGCGTCCGAGGTGTCAATCTAGCTTCTTCCATAGCCTTTTCATACCCTTTTTGACGAATAATACTTCGTTGATCTTGTCTTGCACTAAAATAGACAATATTACGACGACCTCTATCTATCATACGATGAATCATATTTCTGGTTGCAGTAAAATTATCAAATCCTACAGCCATATCAAGACAAGGCGAAACACTGTCCATAATTTCAACCACAGGAACACCCGAAATTTCAATCATCTTTAATGTTGCTGGAGTATGCGTTCTTTCCGTTAAAATTAATCCGTCAATATTATAAGAAAGTAATGAGCGTAAGCGTAACTCTTCTTTGTCAGCACTGTATCCGGTATGAGTGATCATGGTTTGATATCCTCTTATATCAGTCACCATCTCAATACCTTTTAAAATATCGGCGAAAACCTGATTGGTTAAAGAAGGGAACACAATACCAATGGCATTACTTTTAGCGTTAGACAGCATATCGGGAGCTTTATTAGGAATATATCCTAACTTATCTATTGCGGCTGAAATTTGTAATTGAAGTGGTTTAGATACAAGATTGGGATCGCGTAAAAAACGACTCACTGTCATTTTACTAATCCCGATTAAATTTGCAATTTCCTGCAAACTTGTTCGGCGTCTTTTATTATTACTCATGTTTGTTTTTCCGCTAGTCTTGGTTGCCAATCTATTGCTTTTTTACCTTGTTGCATAATAAGATCATTCGCTTTGGAAAAGTGCTTACAGCCAAAAAATCCACGATGAGCTGATAATGGTGATGGATGCACCGATGTTAATACATGATGTTTTTGGCGATTAATAAACTGTCCCTTTTTTTGTGCAGGAGATCCCCACAATAAAAAAACCACACCTTCAAGATACTCATCGATTGCTGCTATCACATTATCAGTAAAAGTTTCCCAACCTATTTTTGCATGAGAATGCGCTTGCCCCGCTTCAACAGTCAACACATTATTTAATAGTAATACACCTTGAGCAGCCCAAGAAGCTAAATAGCCATGAGAAGGAATTGTAAAACCATCAATATCGGTTGCCAGTTCTTTATAAATATTAACTAACGATGGTGGTGTCTTAACTCCGGGTAAAACAGAAAAAGAAAGACCGTGAGCTTGATTAGGACCATGATAAGGATCTTGCCCTAAAATCACCACTTTGATTTGATCAAATGGTGTAAAACGAAACGCATTAAACACATCATGCTGAGGCGGGTAAATTATCTTGCCATTAGCACGCTCAGTCTTTACAAATTGCATTATTTGTTGAAAATAAAGTTTTTGTTTTTCTGCACCAATAACTTCATGCCAAGTCAATTTTGTTGTCATATTTTGATATCACTCATCAATAATGCCAGTGTTTCTGGGCAATAACTAATATATTTCTACATAATAACCTATCACAAAAGAAAATAGAAATTAAAGGTATTACTTATCGAAGCAATAGTTTTTTTTGACTTTTATCAAATTTTTAAAGTGCTATATTAACCATAATTATTTTAGGGCAATAAGGCCCCGTTAGGAGGATTTAAAATGATTACAGGTATCCAAATTACTAAAGCAGACAACTCAGCACTTCTAAACTCTTTCTGGTTATTAGACGACTCTACAAAAGAAGCTCGTTGTGTAGCTGCTAAATCAGTTTATAAAGAAGATCAAATCATTCCTACTGCAGAACTTGGTCAATTCGAATATCGCGAAGTTCCATTAGATGTTGCTCCAACTGTAAAAGTTGAAGGTGGTCAACATTTAAATGTGAACGTTCTTCGTCGTGAAACTTTAGAAGACGCTGTAAAACACCCAGAAAAATACCCACAATTAACAATTCGTGTTTCTGGTTATGCAGTACGTTTTAACTCATTAACAGCAGAACAACAACGTGATGTTATTGCTCGTACGTTTACAACTAAAATTTAATAAAATAACAAAAGTTTTTAACCCAGCATTTGCTGGGTTTTTTATAATAAATAAGATATTTATTCCGAATTTAATTTTTCATCTTATCAGATTAACTATTTTATCCTAGTGATGTTAAACATTTCAGCAATACTTCAGTTAATTTCGATGCGTTAGTCCTTTTTATGTAGTTGACATGAATATAAGAAAAAGAATTTTCTTGCTCAAGAATATAAATAGTTGCTATTGTAGCTATTATCGCCATTAAAGTCATAGCAGGTTACTTAAGTTAGGTATTGGTGGATGTGTTTACGCTACCAACCGTACTTTTTATTCCTTAAACTGTTTTATATTGAACAATATTTCTTTATTTTGTTAATAAAATTTTTTTCTAAAGATAAAATTTAGTAGATGTTTTTGCTTGCTAAGTAAAAACACAATACCTTCATAGCGATAATTAACCATTGATTGCTTAAACAAGTACTAATTAAATTCCACCTAACTCTACCACAATTGAAATAACTTTACACATTCTACAATATAGTTAAGAATAAAATTATTTTAATATCAAAAATCATAAACTTTCTATAAGGAATTTTTAGAATGAAAACAATTGGTTTAATCGGGGGTATGAGTTGGGAAAGTACAACAACTTATTATCAAGTTATTAATCAAACTATTGCTAAATCATTAGGAGGCCTGCATTCAGCAAAAACGATTTTATATAGCGTTGATTTTCAAGAAATTGAAAGTTGCCAAGCTAATAATGAGTGGAACAAAAGCGCAGAAATTTTAATTGATGCGGCTAAAAGAGTTGAATTAGCTGGTGCAGATTTTATTGTTATTTGTACCAATACTATGCATAAAGTTGCAGATCAAATTCAAAAAGCAATTAATATTCCGATTATTCATATTGCCGATGTGACAGCTAAACATTTACTCGCACAAAATATTAAATCGGTCGCTTTGTTAGGTACTAAATATACAATGGAGCAGGACTTTTATAAATCTAAACTGATCGATAAAAATTTAAATGTGCTTGTTCCTGAATCTCAAGACAGAAATATTATTAATGAGATCATTTATGATGAACTTTGCAAAGGTATTATTCAGCCTGATTCTAAGCAAGCCTATCTTAATATTGTTGATAAACTCATTAAAAATGGCGCAGAAGGTGTTATTTTAGGCTGTACGGAAATTGGGTTATTAATCTCTCAATCCGATCGTAATATCCCTTTTTTTGATACAGCCTTAATTCACGCGCAAGAGGCAGCATTACTTGCAATAAGTTAATAAGTTATTCTTCGTTGGTATATTCTAGTATATCACCTGGTTGGCAATCTAGATGTTTGCAGATTGCTTCGAGTGTTGCTAGTCTAAATCCTTTTACTTTACCTTGCTTAAGTAATGATAAATTTTGTTCTGTAATACCAACTGCTACCGCTAGATCTTTTGATTTAACTTTACGTTTAGCAAGCATTACGTCTAAATTTATTATAATTGGCACATATGACTCCTTTTAAATAAATTGTTTATTTTCTTCAGCTAGTTGGCAGGCCTTTTTTAGTATTTGACCAATGAGCATAATACTAATCGCAAGAAATAACGTTATAATTTCATCACTAGAAAAAGAAATAGAAAAGTAACGTGCTGATTCCTCTTGATTATAAGTTAAGATCGTTGTTAATAACGGTTCAGATAAAAAACTTATAACCACCCAACAAACAAGCAATTTGCCAAAGATGTAACAATGGTTGGCTGATTTTACTGAGAAATATTCGGATTGACTGTAATTGATAAACAGTAGTCTAAGTTGATAAAACGCATAAACTAAAAGAAGTATTAATGAAGTATCCATTAATGTTGCAATAGCCGCTTGCCATCCAGATAAAGATACAGGATCAACATTCTCCCACCCACCAGAGGAGAAAGTAAACCCTACAAGTCCAATATCTTGTCTATCAAAAAAATAATATAAGAATGGAGATATTGCGCCAATTAACAAAATTAGAATTGGAATTAATGTTAGTAATGCCATAATTCGACAATATTGATTCAATCGAGAATGTGTTTTAGTCGTATCTGTGTTCATTTTTAAATCCTTTCGTTTTATAAAAAGTGAACACAGTATAGCATTGGGAAATTAATTAAACAATAAAAAATTAAAGTAAAACGATAATTTTTTATTTTATTATTTTTAATTATAAAAACTAAATATTAAATAAAATTACTTTATAATCATTTGATTTCACTAAAAAATAATTAGATATAAATTAATTAAAATCAATGTTATATATGAAAAAGCTTGTTCGAAAAAATACAACGATTTTACAATCTCAAAAGGAATCTTGTTCTGCAAGGGTTGCTTGTACAATCCTTAGTGCATTGAAAGTTTCCTTTACATCGTGTACGCGAATAATTTTTGCTCCTTTCATTGCCGCAATTACTGCACATGTAATACTACCGAGTGTACGTTCTTGCGGTGGTACATTTAATACTTGTCCTATCATGGATTTTCGGGACATGCCTACTAATAAAGGAAGGTTTAAGTGGTGAAACCGTTCAAGTGTTGCTAATAGCCGGTAATTGTGCATTAGTGTTTTACCAAACCCAAAACCAGGGTCGAGTATGATTTTTTGACGGTCAATGCCTTCGTTTATGCAACGTTGGATCTGTTTTGTAAAAAAATTATCGACTTCTTGATAGATATCTAGCTCATAGTATGGCGCATTTTGCATAGTTTTAGGAGCGCCTTGCATATGCATAATGCAAACAGGTAATCCTGTTTGTGCAGCTGCTTCAACCGCACCTGGTTCTGTTAAAGCTCTAATATCATTAATTAGATGGGCTCCTGCTTTGGCAGATTCGGTCATGACTTGTGGTTTTGATGTATCAACCGAAATCCAAACATCAAAATAATGGGCAATTTTTTCAACTAATGGAATAACACGGTTAAGCTCTTCATCGACAGACACTTCAGTTGCACCAGGGCGTGTTGATTCGCCGCCGACATCAATAAATGTTGCACCAGCTTGGATCATACTGTCAACTCGACGCATAGCATCATCAAGGTTGTTATAATTACCACCGTCAGAAAATGAATCTGGCGTCATATTAACGATGCCCATCACTTGTGGGAATGAAAGATCCATCACATGATTTTGAAAATGTATTTCCATGATTAAAAGCCTTATTTGATTAAAATTAATGATGCAGTTGTTTAAATGATCTTCAAAATTATTAAGCATAATTAAAGTAAAATTTTCAATATAATCGTTGCTTTATTCCTGCAAATTTATTGATAAGCTATTTTTAGTTTACCGATAAAAAACGCGCTGTAAGCGCGTTATATTTTATTAAAGCAAATTAACTTTTTGATTGTAGTGGTGTATCACTACCTCCATTTGCTGCTTTTTCATCGCTTTCCGTCCAATCATCAGGTGGTGTGACCGGTTGACGATTCATAAGTTCATCAATTTGTTGTTTATTGATTGTTTCATATTTTAATAGTGCATCTTTCATAGCGTGAAGAATATCAATATTTTCAGTTAGGATCGTTTTTGCACGTTGATAGTTACGTTGAATAATAGCGTCAACTTCTTCATCAATAATTTGAGCTGTACTATCTGAGATTTTTTTCAATGGCCCATAAGATGATTCTTCGTACTCAAATAATACAGGTGGTAAACGTTCTGAGAATCCCCATTGGGTTACCATTGCTCGAGCAACATTAGATGCATATTGAATATCACTTGATGCCCCCGACGTAATTTTATCTTCACCAAAGACTAATCCTTCAGCAATTCGGCCTGCATAAGCGGTAGAAATTTTTGATTCTAATTGAGTTCGGCTTTGGCTAATTTGGTCACCTTCAGGTAAAAAGAATGCTACACCTAATGCGCGCCCACGAGGGATAATAGTTACTTTATGAAGTGGATCATGATCTGGCACAAGATAGCCAACAATCGCATGTCCAGCTTCGTGATAAGCAGTATTAGTTAATTGTTCTTTCGTCATAGATAATGAACGGCGTTGAGTTCCCATATTGATTTTGTCTTTGGCTTCCTCAAATTCTTCCATGGTAACTACTCGTTTGTTTCGACGTGCAGCAAATAAAGCTGCTTCGTTAACTAAATTAGCAAGTTCTGCACCAGAGTAATTTGGTGTGCCACGAGCTAATACCGATAAGTTGACATCAGAACCTAACGGAACTTTGCGTACATGAACGGCAAGAATTTGTTCACGGCCTTTCATGTCTGGTAAACCAATTTGCACTTGGCGGTCAAAACGACCAGGACGGAGTAACGCCGAATCTAAAATATCAACTCGGTTAGTTGCTGCGATGATAATAATGCCGCTATTAGCCTCAAACCCATCCATTTCAACCAACATTTGGTTTAATGTTTGTTCTCGTTCATCATGACCTCCCATTGAGCCAGCACCACGCTTGCGTCCGACGGCATCAATTTCGTCAATAAAGATAATACAAGGTGCGTGCTTACGTGCTTGTTCAAAGAGATCTCGCACTCGCGAAGCCCCCACTCCCACAAACATCTCAACAAAGTCAGAACCTGAAATGCTAAAAAAAGGCACATTGGCTTCACCTGCAATAGCTCTTGCTAGTAAAGTTTTACCTGTTCCTGGAGGTCCTACCATTAAAATCCCTTTTGGTATGCGTCCTCCCAGTTTTTGATATTTGCCTGGATCGCGTAAAAAGTCGACAACTTCGGTGACTTCTTGTTTTGCTTCTTCACTTCCGGCAACATCGGTAAATTTTGTTTTGACTTGGTCTGGCGTTAGCATTTTTGCTTTACTTTTACCAACTGACATTGGTCCACCTTTACCACCACCTTGCATTTGACGCATCATAAAGAGCCAAAAACCAATAAGCAAAATCATAGGAAACCAAGAGATAAGAATGCTGGTGATTAAGTTTGGTCTTTCATCGGGTTTACCATAAACAGGTACTTTATTGGCCAATAAATCATCCATTAATTTTCCATCAAGGTAAGGGATATATGTAGTGTAATTGCCTTTATTTTTAGTTGTGGCAACAATTTCTCGTCCGTTAATATGCACTTCTTGGAGATTACCAGCTGCGATATCGGAATTAAATTGGGTATAATTGACTTGAGGTCCACTATTAGATATTGAGCTGAATTGGCTAAATCCAACAATCAATGCTACAGCGATAATTCCCCAGATCAGTAAATTCTTTATCATGTCGTTCAAAAGAAAAACCTCTCATAAAAATTAACAGTTACGACTAAATTTAACAAAGTATGGTACTACAAAATTATACAACTGGCTACTTCATACCCATTGCAACAATATAAACTTCTCGAGATCGTGTTCGTGAGGCTTCAGGCTTACGAATTTTGACCGTTTTAAATATTGAACGGACTTGCTTTAGGTACTCTTCAAATCCTTCGCCCTGAAACACTTTAACAATAAAATTACCATTAAGAGCAAGTACGTCTTTACACATATCTAACGCTAGTTCAACTAAATACATTGCTCTAGGTATATCAACTGCAGGTTGACCGCTCATGTTGGGCGCCATGTCTGACATGACAACTTGGACTTTTTCTTCGCCAACTCGTTCAAGTAATGCTTTTAAAACTGCGTCATCCCGAAAATCGCCTTGAAGAAAGTCAACGCCAACAATGGGATCCATGGGAAGTAAGTCACAGGCAATAATACGCCCTTTATTGCCGATAAGCGATGCGACATATTGTGACCAACCTCCTGGGGCTGCACCTAAATCAACAACCGTTATTCCGGGCTTAAATAATTTGTCACTTTTTTGAATTTCTTCAAGTTTGAACCAAGCTCTAGATCGGAGCCCTTTTTTGTGTGCTTGTTGTACAAAGCGATCATTAAAATGCTCATTGAGCCAGCGCGTTGAACTTGCTGAGCGTTTTTTATTACTCACAACTAATAAATCCTTAATGTAAAAGGTCACTTCATTGATTACAAACATATATAAGGGTAGAATAGCAAAATTACAACTTAATGTGATAAAAATTTAATGAATTTATCGAATAAACAACAACAGTATTTAAAAAGTGAAGCTCATCATTTAAAACCTATAGTGATGATTGGGGCTAATGGATTTACCGAGGGTGTACTTGCCGAGATTGACAACGCTTTAAATTTCCATGAGTTGATTAAAATTAAGGTTTCTGCTGAAGATCGTGAAACAAAAAAGCTTATTTGTGATGCAATTGTACGCGAAACAAAAGCGTTAGCAGTGCAATTGGTTGGTTCTAATTTCACTATTTTTAGACCAAGCGAAGATAAGAAAATTTCCCTACCTAAATAAATGTAACAGGGCTTAGCCCTGTTGCATTTATCATCTGCTTTTGTAAGTGGTTTATTTAATAATTAGATATATTCAACTTTAACAATATCAAATTCTACATCACCCCCTGGGGTTTTAATTTGTACTGTATCACCATCTTCTTTGCCAATTAACCCTCTGGCAATAGGTGAGTTGACTGAAATAAGATTTTGTCTGTAGTCAGCTTCATCATCACCCACTATGCGATATGTTGTCTCTTCGTCCGTTTCAATATTTATTACTGTTACTGTAGCACCAAAAATAATACGACCAGTATTTTTTACTTTGGTAATATCAATAATTTGAGCTTGTGATAATTTACCTTCGATTTCTTGAATACGACCCTCACAAAAACCTTGCTGTTCTCTTGCTGCATGGTATTCAGCGTTTTCCTTTAAATCGCCATGAGCTCTTGCCTCTGCTATTGCTGCCGTTATTTGTGGTCTTTTGACATTCTTTAACTCTTCTAATTCGGCTCGTAATAGTTCAGCTCCCTTTACTGTCATTGGGATTTGTTTCATCTAGGTATCTCCCGTTTTTACTTATTTTAGTAAATAAAAATAATTATCCCTTATCTTAATCAAAAGAAAGAGAAAGTTAATTGTTTTTTGTTTATTTAAAAACGTTAAAGTGAATATTTATATATTAACTGTAAAGTTAGTTTAATAACAAATTATTTATACTGAAAATGAGATGATATTTTTATAAAAATCGGTTATCGTAATATAACTATTTAGTAGTTCATTATAATAATTACATTTATTTATGCGGCAATTCCGATTTTATATAATCATTTCTCTGTCCATCGTTTGGTTTTTTTTATTGTTGTCTTATTTTGTTTTACAAACTTCGTTCGGAGCAAAATTAGTTAGTTATCAGTTATCTAAATTAAGTTCATATACAATCTCAATCGGCAGTGTTCATCACTCTTTTTCAAATTTTTATGAATTGGTTTTTGATGATGTTGTTGTCAATGATAATAATCAAGAGATTGTTAATGTCCCTAAATTAGTTGTAGGGCTTGATAAAAGTGATTTATGGCAATTGAATCATTTTAAATATATTACTGTTATTAATGGCACTATTAATAATACTCAATCTAGTCAATATGCTTTTTCAACAAACACACTAAAATTTGTTAATTCAACCATTAATATTCTGGCTAATAATGGAAAAGACAAACTTTCTTTCTTCAAAATCAATGGAGGGATTCAACCTTTTTTTTCATCAGGGGGAGATAAATATCAATTTGATTTTACTTCTCAAGAAGCTTTGGTAAATCAAATACCAATGAAATCCTTGCTTATTCAAGGTTTCCATCGAGATGGTATTACTACGATTACTAATTTAGGTGGAAATATTAAAGACGGATTTTTTGTCAGTAAATTAAAAATACAGGCCGACAATATTTTAGATATCGAACAATTAAAGTTGCATAATATACATTTTCAATCAACCGATGATGATTTTTTTGATAAAGATTCTCATGTCCTGCCAAAGCTAACAATCAAACAACTATCAATACAGGAAAGCAGTATTCAGTTGCCTAGTTTTTTAATGGAAAAAGGCAATATTGAAGCGACGAATCTTCGTTATGATGGGCAATGGCATTTCGAACAGGGCTCCTTTATTTTTACTGCCGAGGAACTAGTTTGGCATAATCAGTTATTTTCGTCGGTATTAGCACAATTATCATTTCAAAACCAAGAAGCGACAATTCAAAAAGTATTAGCAAAATGGAATAAAGGTAGTATAAATTTTTCTGGTAAGTGGAAAGATAATACCTTACATCTAGATCAATTAATGTTAGCGGATATTGTCTATGAGATTCCTGAAAATTTGGGACAGACTCTGTTACCTAATATTTTTAGAAATATTAAGCTTGATAAGCTGAATGTTTTTCAGAGTTTGATAATTAGAAAGCAGAGCGATTTTCCTTTTAGTTTATATAATTTTCAAGCTTCAGGTAAAGATATCACTTTAGCAAAAGCGCAAAAATTAGGACTATTTTCAGGAACTGTTTTTTTGAAATCTGAAAAAGCTTCGTTAAATCGAATAGATATTCGTTATCCAGATCTTGTTCTCAAATTTGATTCTGATAACCATCCTTCATTAACTTTTAGTTCTTTAACTAATGGAGGAATAATTGAGTCGAGAGCAAAAGTTGATTTATCGCAAAATGAACCGCTATCTTTGCAATTTGATGCTTATGGTGTAACAAGTTCACTACTAGAAAATTGGAAATTGATAAAACAACCGCCAAATGCTACGAATTACTCAGCTAATTTACATGGTAAATTACAACCATTTAATTTCTCAGGTAAATTTTCGGCAAATGGGAATGAGTATATCATTAATCTTGCGCATTGATTTTTACAAAAGCATCCTTATATAACATCGTTAAGATGTTTAAGTTATTATGTTCATTTGAGCTTAAAAAACTCAATAATAAGTAATATGAGGTAGTAATAGTGCTTATAAGATTAGATAAATGGCTTTGGGCGGCAAGATTTTATAAGTCTCGATCGTTAGCACGAGAAATGGTTGATGGTGGCAAAGTGCATTATAATGGCCAACGTACCAAACCAAGTAAGCTTGTTGAAGTCGGTGCAATCTTAACGCTTCGCCAAGGCTCTGATCAAAAAACAGTTCGGGTTTTAGCCATTAGTGAACAACGAAAAACTGCCATTGAAGCCCAGCAACTTTATCAAGAAACTCCTGACAGTATTACAAAACGAGAAAAAATAGCGCAAGCGCGTAAACTTAATGCATTGACAATGCCGCATCCAGATAGACGGCCTGATAAAAAGGAACGGCGTAATTTGATTAAATTTAAATATGATAGGCAAAAAGATGGCAATGATTAATATGGATACTTTGAACCGTTTTTTATTTGATAATCACCCTATTCGTGGTGAAATTACCCGACTGGAACAGACATATCAAGCGATTTTAGATAATCATACTTATCCAATAGCAGTGCAAAAATTGCTTGGTGAATTATTGGTTGTAACTAGTTTATTAACTGCAACACTAAAATTTGAAGGCGATATTGCTGTTCAGTTACAAGGTGATGGAGCGTTATCTTTAGCGGTTGTTAATGGTAATGATCAACAGCAGCTACGCGGTGTTGCTCGGGTTAGCGGTGAAATCGCTGATAATGCAACACTTAAAGAGATGGTGGGTAATGGCTATGTCGTTATTACTATTACCCCTAAAAATGGTGAGCGTTATCAAGGTATCGTTGGTCTGGAAAAAGATACACTTATTGGTTGTATCGAAAATTACTTTATACAATCAGAACAGCTCCCTACTCGTCTATTTGTAAAAATAGGTGTACATGATAATAAACCAATAGCAGCAGGTATTTTATTGCAAGTTTTACCTGCTAATGAAAATACAGTTGAATCATTTGAGCATGTTAGCACTTTAACTGAGACAATCACTAGTGATGAGTTATTTCAACTTTCTACTGATGAGATTTTATATCGTTTATATAATCAAGAAGAAGTACGTCTTTTTGAAACGCATGATATTACTTTTAAGTGTGGATGTTCACGTCAACGTTGTGAAGATAGTTTAATGACTTTACCAGCTAATGAGATTGATGAAATCCTAAAGGAAAACGAGGGAAAGATTGATATCCATTGTGATTATTGTGGAAAGCATTATCTGTTTGATGCAATTGATATTGCTGAAATTAGAAGTACAAGTAACCTACATTATCATTGATCTTAATAGAAAAATACCACTAAGGTTATTAACACCTTAGTGGTAAAGTGAAATATAGGGAATTAAACCCGTATTCAATTTAACAGAATAGAAAAAAGATACCAATTTATTTTATCGGTTTTATATAAAAATTTTGTAAAGTAAATTTACAAAACTATTTTACATTGAAATTAATAAAAAATTTTTTAGCCTTAACTTTTTGAAATTCATAAAAATTATTTTCATTTACTTTCTACATAAATATCTTCAACAATGGCATGTTGATTTACGATTCTCCATTTAATATTAAAATGGTAAAGTGCAAGTCCGTATGCTTGTTCATTAATGTTTTTTTGTTTATAGGCTGGTCTTGGATCTTGGGATATTACTTGTGTAATTAATTCGGCGAGTTGAGGATAACTTTGTTTTTGTAAATCCAAAGATAATCGTGCTTTTTGTGAGAACTCTACTGTTATTTTTTTTTCAGGAGTAGATTGTGCGTATCCTGCAAGTGCTTCTGAGTAGCTATCGGAATAAGGGAGATAAGGCTTGATATCAATAATTGGTGTGCCATCGACTAAGTCGAGACTTCCTAATTTTAAGACTACTTGCTTATTTTCTATGATGATATCTTTTAACTCTACTGCTGAAAGCCCAATATGATTAGGTCTAAATGGCGATCGTGTAGCAAACACCCCCATTGTTTTATTACCGCCTAAACGAGGAGGGCGAACGGTTAATCTCCATTTTTCAGGGGCAACATGGTGAAATAGGAATAATAGCCATAAATGTGAAAATTGTTCTAATCCTTTTACACTGATAGGGTCATTATAAGGTGCTAATAAATAAAGTTCCCCTTGTCCTGCACTAACTAGATTGGGTTGTCTTGGAACGGCAAATTTTTCACTATACGGTGAGCGGATAATACCGATTGGTTCAATTTGATATGTCATTATTGGTCGATAATTTTGTTTATGAGTAGCAGTTTTGTTAAGTCATTTAATTACTATCTCTATTTCCGCCGATCGATACAAAGATCGGCGGATTTAATATTAGGCTAATATCTATTTATAAATTATTACCAACCGCGAATAGCTCCACCATTAAAAATTTGGTCAGCTTTTTGTGCAACAGCTTCGGTTTGGTATGCTTTTACAAAATTTTTCACATTTTCATTATCTTTATCCGTTTCACGCGAAACAATAATGTTGACATATGGTGATTCTTTATCCTCAACAAAAATACCATCTTTACTTGGTGTTAGGTTTGCTTGTCCTGCAAATGCGTTATTGATGATTGCAAGATCAACTTGGGCATCATCCAATGAACGAGGTAACATTGGAGCTTCAAGTTCTAAAATATTGTAGTTATAAGGGTTACTTGTAATATCAAGTACAGTTGGTAGTAAACCTTTAGATTTATCAACCGTAATCATCCCTTCATGTTGTAATAATAGTAATGCACGTCCTAAGTTTGTAGGGTCATTAGGAATAGCAATCGTTGAGTTAGCTGGAATGAAAAACGCTTCACCGCGTGGTGAAGTGACTTTTACGCCTTCGCCTGTTTCTATTGATTCATCAATTGGTTTTAGTTTATGAGAATAGCTTGCAATAGGATAAACAAATGAATTACCTACTACAGCTAATTTATAGCCACGTTCTTTCATTTGTTCATCTAAATAAGGTTTATGTTGGAAAGCATTTACATCAATTAAGCCATCATTTAATGCTTGATTTGGGGTTACGTAATCGTTAAAAATAACTAGTTCAACATCTAGATTATAAAGATCTTTTGCTTGTTGTTTAACTACTTCAGCAACTTCTTGTTCAGGGCCTGAAATTACTCCGACTTTTAGAACGTTTACTTTAGTTGGTTCTGTTGGTTTGTTATCTGTTGTGGCTGTTTGTTTATTATTATCACAGCCAGTTAGAAAAAATGCACTTACCAATGTGGTAATAAGTGCTAGCTTTTTAATAGACATATATTTCTCCAAAATTAATGATGCGAGACGCGTTTAACAATCATATTGCCAATAAATTGAATAATAAAGACAATAATAATTAATATAACTAAAACAGTATTCATTATAGCTGGCTTGTAGCCGTTGTAACCATATTGAATAGCAAGTTGCCCAAGGCCTCCTGCGCCAACAGCTCCAGCCATTGCAATATATCCTGTCAAAGTAATTAAAGTAATTGTCATACTATTGACAATTATAGGCAATGACTCAGGTAATAAAACTTTATATATAATTTGTAGTGGTGTTGCACCCATTGAGCGTGCAGCCTCTATTAATCCTTTGGGAACATCTAATAATGCATTTTCTATCATACGTGCAATTAATGGCGATACACCAATACTTAATGGTACCACTGCAGCTTGTTTACCTATAAAGGTGCCCATTAAAATTGTGGTGAAAGGAATAATCCATACAATTAATATGATAAAAGGGATTGAACGAAATACATTAGTAATAAAAGAAATAATGCTATTAGCGACATAACAATCCAATATTTGTCCTTTACGCGTCGTATAAAGTAATATACCAACGGGTAATCCAATTATCGTTCCCCAAAAACCTGATAAGATGACCATAAATAGAGTTTCATCTGTTGCTTGTGCCATTTTGAACAGCATTGCTTCATTAAAACCATTAAATGATGAACAAAAAGCAACAAAGTCAGCCCAAAAATTATATTGAGTTAAATATCGAAATAATGATTCAAAAGGTTTAAATGAAGGAATAAAATCAAACATAGCCGAGCACCTCTACTTTAGTATTATTTTTTTCTAAGAATTGAATTGCTGATGCCATACTTTTTTGTTTTCCTTTCATTTCTGCTAACATTAAGCCAAATTTGACTCCTCCAGCATAATCCATTTGTGCACTGATAATGTTACTATCAATTTCGAATTCTTTAGCGATTTGAGATAATAATGGTAAATCAACGGAGACTCCTGTAAATTCTAAACGTAATAGCGGATTGAGTCCTTCTTTGTGTTCAGATGATAGCCTTATTAAATAATCATTTGGAATACTAAGGTGTAAGGTTGATTGAATAAATTGTCGTGCAATATCTGTTTTAGCATGAGAAAACATTTCGCCTACTGATGACTGTTCAACTAGTTCGCCATCACTTATAACAGCTACTTGATCACAAATTTGTTTTACTACATCCATTTCATGAGTAATTAATAAAATTGTTAATCCTAATTTTTGGTTAATATCTTTTAGTAATGACAAAATTGAACGTGTTGTTTCAGGATCAAGCGCACTGGTTGCTTCATCACATAATAATACTTTGGGGTCACTTGCCAAAGCTCTCGCAATAGCAACACGTTGTTTTTGTCCTCCAGATAAATTAGTTGGATAAACATTCGCTTTCTCTGTCAATCCGACTAATTCCATAAGCTCATTTACTTTCTGCTTAATTGCTATTTTAGGCGTTTTATTGAGTTCTAGAGGGAAAGCGATATTATCAAATACAGTACGTGAGGAAAGTAAATTGAAATGTTGAAAAATCATACTAATTTTTCGGCGTATTTCAATTAATTTTCTATTAGATAGATTAGTGATCTCTTGATTATCAAAGAAGATCTTCCCACTAGTCGGCTTTTCTAGTAGGTTAATGCAGCGAATAAGTGTGCTTTTCCCAGCCCCTGATTTGCCAATAACACCGTAAATTCCCCCTTGGGGAACATGGATATTAATGTCTTTTAAAGCATAAATTGGGGTTTTATTATGCTCAAATGTTTTCGAAATATGTTGTAGTTGTATCATAATATATAAAAACAAAAGATGAATAAATGAATATTAAGACGTCTAGACATCTAAGTCAATCAATAATATGCTATATGAATTAGAGTAATATCTAAAATTAAAAGGAAAAAAAGTAAATATGAAGCCAGCAATTTTTTTAGATCGAGATGGTACTATTAATATAGATTATAATTATGTACATACAATTGATAAGTTCCACTTTATTGACGGTGTTATTGAGGCAATGCAAGAGCTCAAGAAAATGGGTTTTTTATTAGTCATTACAACCAATCAATCAGGTATTGCTAGAAATATATTTACAGAAGAACAATTTCATACTTTGACTGAATGGATGGATTGGTCTTTGCAAGATCGTGGTGTTGATTTAGATGGTGTCTATTATTGCCCTCACGATCCGTTAATGGATACTTGTGAATGTCGCAAACCAAGTCCAGGTATGATTCAAACAGCAGCTAAAGAACTAAAAATTGATATTGCTAATTCCTATATGGTTGGAGATAGAGTGTCTGACCTATTATCGGGTAAAAAAGCTGGCGTTAAAAAAACTGTGTTAGTAAAAACGGGTGATACCATAACAGAAGAGGCATTAGAACAAGCTGATTTGATTATTGATAGTTTGGCTGATCTACCAAAAAGAATAAAAAACCAATCTTGATTGTTGTTTTAACTAATACAGTGTTTAGATTAAACGCTGTATTAAAGTTATACTTTTAAGTATCAGTGGAGTAATGGTTAATCCAATAAAACAGGCACTAATAAAAGTAACAACAGTTATATCTAGCTGATTTGTAGAAAAAGAATAGTTGCCAAAAATAAGCAAAGTAATAAGTGTTACTAAGCTCCAGTATGGAAAACCAATTTTATTTTGTTTAGATGTTACAATCGGTAAATAATAAATAGTCCCACAAAACTCATACCAATTAATGAACCACCATGTTGTAATAAACTAAAAAGTTGAACAAAACAACCTGACGGATGAGTAAAAGAGTCCCACCTAATATGAGAAATTATGCCAATAATTGCCGATGTTAAAAAACTTAACCAATGCTAACAGCAATATTTATTCCAGTTGAAAGTTAAATAATTAGCAAATCACTTATAAAAGAAATTAGGTAAATTTTTAATTAAAACATTTCGAATGATAAAATGAAAAATATAAGCAATAACTAAAGTCATTGGTAAATCAAATAGAAAAATACCAGCTAGACTATGACTTAAAGCACTTTTTACTTCCATTATTAAGAAGTACTCAAAATCAAGAGCCATACTATCAATAATCAAAGCCGTCATAGAAAGATGAGGTTTCTTATATAAAGGTAATATGATAGCTGGATGAGCGAATGTAAAAAGTACTTTTTATTCTAACTTAATAAAGAGTGTTTAATTTAAAGCTATTTTGTTTGTTATAAGAAATATAATCGACCTACCAAAGATATTAAATATTAGAATTTGGTTTTACAACAATTCAACTTAGTTTGTTTTTAGCTCGTCTTGAGCAAAAAAAATGCAAACAAGAAAAAATGCGTAATGATCTCTTGTATAATTTTTTTAAACCCCTATAATACGCATCCACTGACACGCAGTCAGCGACAAGCAGACGAAGAGTTGGTGATTAAGTGAGATCAAAAATTTTAAAAAAAGATCTTGACGAATAAAAAAGGTTGGCGTAGTATACGCAACCCTTGAGACAGCGAACTAAATCAACGAAAGGTTGACGAGAGATGTAAGCTGTTAGCTCTTT